>NZ_JASAUS010000086.1:0-39673 GCF_029953005.1 Bradyrhizobium sp. Mp27
CGTCAACGCATACAACGACAGAGCCGAGCCCTTCGTCTGGACCAAGAAAAAGGTCCGTCAACGCCGTTTCAAAGGCCGCCGTATCACTCAGCTCTGATTCCGGGTACTAGCCCTTCTTGGCGCCCTTGGATTTGAGCGACAGGCCGAGGCGCAAGGCCATACGCTTGATCGCATCGGGCGAGCGCCCGAGAAGTTTTGCTGCCTCTTCCAGCGAAGTCGAAGACTTGGCCAATTCCATCAGCCGGCGGTCTTCCTTGAACGACCAGGGCCTGCGCGCCATAACCGAAATCATCCTCTCGTCGACACAAAGACAAAGCCGCCAAGCGGACCCACGTTCGCTCGACGGCTTTGCTTGGGTGGGGCCGGGCCTGGGGGAGCCCGGTGAGAAGATGGATATGCGATCCACTAAGGTTCGCAACAAACAACGCGGATTAAGCTAACTGCTCAACCTTACCGCGATGAAATCGGCGCGTTTCGCTCCGTATAACCACGGAGTTTCGCTAACCAAGATCGATCTGCACGCTGTGATGGTGGGGATCGAGGATGTTCTGCCACCACGTCCGGTTGTCGCAGAACCGGTGCACGGTCTTCGCAAGTCCGCACCCAAAATCCTAGCGGGGCGCCTGCCGATATCCGAGACCCGACTCAGCGTCTCGACGCTGCGGCAAGACTCAGCAGCTCCGCCAATCCGCGCGGACTGTTCTGATGAGCATGGAAGAAGCGCTGATCCCCGAGCCGTCGCCGCGCAGCTGTCGAAACAGCGACTGGTCCTGCCGCGTGGTGGTGATGAGGATTCCTTGGAGGTCGGCGAACGTCAGGGTGGATCGCAGGCACTGGATCATCGGCTTGCCGAAGACAGGCAGGAGCTGCTTGGACGCCATGCTGGCGACGGAGGCGAGCAGGGAACTTGTTCCCCGGCCCCTCAATGTCCTCCAAGCTCAGGCCGGCAACCTCCACTTGACAATGGATGGCACGGCGTTTCGGCGTCAGTATTTGTGCGCGATTAGGAATTAGATGCTTCGAGATCACGACATTGTTTGCTTCGAAATCACGACGTCGATTCGAGCGATCAACTTGAATTGAATCGGCGCCGGTTGGTCGCAACGGCTTTGAACGAGAAAAAATCCAATCGCGATGCATGCGGCAGCGGTTTGACGAGCAGTATTATGCTTCTCTCGGTTGAGTCGTCACGAGATCGTCGAATTCGTTCGGCTATGGTGCGCGCGCACGAACAAATCAAAATCAACAAAATCAAGAAGACCGAGATGCTTCAAAAGGCGCGAGCGGCACTTCCTCTCACCAAGCTCAGAGAGCGGGCGTTTGAAGGCGCGTTCTTCAGCGTTGCGCTGATCGCGATGGCGGGCTGGGTGTATTTCATCACGCTGTTGCTGGTGCGATTGTTCCTCTGGTTTTTCGGCTGACGCACGAGCCGATCACTTCGCATGCAGGGTGCTGCCCAAAAAATCCCTGGCATGACGAGAAAATCAGCGGCGGTGATCATGATCTCGACACAACTCGAGGATGAGACTGCCAGTATCACTGGAACGAATTGCGAATGATGCTGCTCGCGATCCTGGTCTCGCTCCTCGCTGGCTTTGGCGCAGGCTATGCGACACGCGCGCTGCGGCCCCGCGAGCGCGCGGAGCGTCATCCGTTCCACCGTCCCTACAGTCCCACCGCGTTCCGGCAGAACAGTTCATTGGCGAGGGCGCGGCGTGCATTCTGAGGATTTACAACCGACGTGCGGTCTTCGCGTTGTGGCTCGCATGGCGGCGGAGGGGAGTGAATCATGACGGGATTACGGGGAGACGCCATGACGAGCCCGACGTACAACGCGCCACGGCGGTATTTCGTCGATGGGGGAGGTCGCCGCGTCCTGATCGGCCTGACGCCCGAGGAGACGTTCGAGTTCGAGCGGCTCGACAGCGAGCAGGCGCAGGTCGCGCCCGATGCCGGCGAGCGCCGCAGGCTCGAGCTCTATGAGAAGCATGAGGGGGCCTGGAGGGCCTGGATGGCGCAAAGCCGCACCGAGCGGCGCGAAGGATTCAACCTTTATTAACCATCGCAGGCCCATTTTCTGGTCTGGCGCCTCGAACCGGAAAATGCACGCATGTTTCAGCTCTTCCTGCGGGCCCGCACCCATAACTTCCTGAAAGACCGTTTCGGCGGAGAGCAGGTGTTCCGGGCGCGCTCGCCCGAGCGCGACGCCGAAACCGATCGCACCCGCATCGAAGCCATCATGGTTGCGATCGATGACGCCCTGCATGCGGCGGAGCGGGAGCAGTCAGGTCTTAACCGCCGGGTCGAGGACGTGCTGGCGCGCGCCGCCGTGACGATCGGCAACGGCGATGACGAATATCTCGAGCGCGAGGCGCTCGACAATCACCACCAGGACTTGTTCGACAAGGAAATCCTGAACGGCCAGCGCCGGCTCAAGGAGCTCGGTGCCTCGATCGCCCATTTCAAGTTCCTGAAGGCGGCGATGCTGAGCCGTTTCCCGGACTACCGGCCTCCGGCGAGCCCCACCAACTGACGCCCGGTACGGCGCGCGAGCGAGGCCGCTAGATCGCGAGCATGCTGTTGCCCTGAATGGACAGCAGCGTCAAGTTTCCGGTGGCATAGGCGCCGGTATCGATGTTGGCCCGGTTCTCGAGCAGCTCGGCCTGCTTCACCGGCGTATGGCCGTGCACGACGTATTTGCCGAAGCGCCTGTTGCTTTGCAGGAACTCGTCCCTGATCCACAACAGGTCCTGCTCGCGCTGCTCCGAGAGCGGAATTCCCGGACGCACCCCTGCATGGACGAAGAAGAAGTCGCCGCATGTGAAGGTCGGCCGCAACTGGCGCAGGAACGCGATGTGCTCCGGCGGCATCACGGATGTGAGCTCGCGCACCAGATCGGGCAACTCGTCCTTGCCAAGGCCGGGCGCGGCCGACACGCCGTACGACATCAGGGTCTGGAGCCCGCCGAACTGAAACCATTCCGCGGCGCGGGCGGGATCTTCCAGCACCGAGGTGAAATAGGCCTCGTGATTGCCCTTGAGAAAGACGGTGTTGCGGCGGCGGCTGCGGTTGATCAGGAGGTCGAGGGTATGACGCGAGTCCGGTCCGCGATCGATGTAGTCGCCGTGGAAGACCTCGATCGCGCGATACGGCCGGCTGTTCGCCATGTCCGCATCGATCACGGCGAACATCTGCTCGAGCAGATGCGCGCAACCGTGGATATCGCTGATCGCATAGATGCGCACGCCGTTCGGTAGCTTCGGCCGGGGCGAATTTCGGGGCGCAATCATGGACATGGGGTGCAACTCTTTCAGAGAGCTTCGCCCGGGATGTCAATATGCTATCGGCGAATTTGGGTGTCCGAACAGGTTTTTTCCACCCCTGCCGGCAAGCCTGCGCCTGCTCGATCATTCACCCGCGCTGCGAATCACCCGTCCCCAAGCTTGCGCGAGGCTGGCCGAGTTGCCGCTGTCGAACGATGGTGCGGCCTTGCCGCGATAGGCGGCCGCTCGCGCGCGGACCAGAACCGCGCCGCAGAAATAGCCAAGCTGGAGCACCGACGCGAAGACGAGGATCGTCACAACGATGTGAGCTGAATCATGTCCCTGCCAGGCGGAGCCCACACCGAGGATCGTGGCACCGAGAACGATGACGGGTGGCAGGATGAAGATCCGGAATCGGCCTCCCAGCAACGATCCGATCAGCAGACTGAAAATGGCAACCGTACTCACGACGCAACTCCTCGAATTGGTCACGAGTGTTAATGGCCGCGGCCTAATAACGGCTTAAGCGGCATGGTTGAACAGCCGTTCAAATGCGCGCGACAATGCTGTGCGAAAATGACGCGATTTGGTGTGAAACGCGGCGTGATGCCCGCTTAATTGTCACGCGTGTGACAGTAGTTTGAGCATTGCTTTGCTGCGACGCTGCATTGCATGAAAATCGATTTGATTTTTTCGGTGCACTGCCGCAATGTCGCTTTGTTTAGTTAAGATATACTCCGGCGCACGTCGAAAAAATTAGATCGATTTGCTCGCAATTCTGATTGCGAGTGGTGACGAGGCAGCGAGGTTCGGATGGCTGTAGCAACTTACGGTTCGGAAAATTATTATTCGGTTATCTCGAACCGACGCGGTGCCCTCCAAAGACCCCTGCAAGTGGCTTTGATCGCCGGAGACTTCGTCGCCGTGTTGCTCAGCTATTTCGCGGCAAGCGGCCTCTATCGCGTGCTCGTGATCGAGCAGGACCCATCCGTCGGAGCAGGTCTGGTCGTCGGCGCGGTGTTCGTGACGATCGCTTACTTCCAGGGCGTCTACGATCACCATCGTCTGATGAACACGGTCTGGCAGCTGCGCAAGGCGCTGGCGGTCTGGCTGATCTCGCTGACCATTCTCGCCGTCGAAGCGTTCCTGCTCAAATCGTCCGCGGACCTGTCGCGCGGAACCACGCTGCTGTTCGCGGCCACCGGCGGCGTCGCCTTGGGCGGTCTGCGCGTGCTGTGGCGTCTGGCGCTGACGTCGAGCTACGCCAAGGGCCGCCTGGTGGACCGCAAGGTCGTGCTGCTCAGCCTCAAGCCTCTCGATTTCACCTCGACCCGGTTCAAGGATCTGCGCAAGCACGGCTTCAACGTCGTACGGCATTTCGTGCTCGATGTGTCTGAAGAGGGCGCGGGCTGGGATCGCGAGATTCGCGACATCACCCGTCAGGCGCGCACGGCGGACGTGGAGGAATATCTCCTGGTCATCGACTGGGACGAGATGCCGCTTCTCCAGAAGCTGAGCCAGCACCTGCGCGTTGTTCCCCAGCCGATCCGTCTGCTGCCGGATTTCCCGATCGCCGATCTGGTCTCGCGTCCGTTCCAGCCCGTCAGCGGCACGGTCGCGATCGAGATCCAGCGTGCGCCGCTCAGCGTGTTCGAGCAGGCGCAGAAGCGCTGCCTCGACATCGGACTTGCCTCGTTCGCGCTTCTGTTGCTGGCGCCGCTGCTGATCACGGCTGCGATCATGATCAAGCTCGATTCCAAGGGCAATGTGATCTTCAAGCAGGCCCGGCGCGGCTTCAACGGCAAGCAATTCGATATCTGGAAGTTCCGCTCGATGACGGTGGCGGAGAACGGTCATGTCGTCACGCAGGCGACGAAGAGCGACGCGCGCGTGACCCGTGTCGGCCGCGTGCTGCGGCGGACCAGCATCGACGAGCTGCCGCAGCTCTGGAACGTTCTGCGCGGCGAGATGTCGCTCGTCGGGCCGCGCCCGCATGCGCTTGCGCACGACAATTACTACGACCCGATCATCAGCAACTACGTGTACCGGCATCACATGAAGCCGGGCCTGACCGGTTGGGCCCAGGTCAACGGCTTCCGCGGCGAGACGCCGACCATCGATCTGATGGAAAAGCGGGTCGAGTACGACATCTGGTACGTCAGCAATTGGAGCATCTGGCTCGACATCAGGATCATCCTGAAGACCGCGCTGGCGCTGATCCATCAGGAAGCCTACTGAGCCAGGCCGACGTCGGGCGCGCGTTGCCGCGCCCGACCCGCACGCCGCCCGTGCAGAGGGGAAACGGCCTGCATTTTGCAGCATGTGATTCGTTGCTGCCCCTTTGACGATTTGCACCCCCGAAACGCCGAGCCTTGCAGATTGAGCCATCGCCTCGCCAAGTTCGTCGCCTTGCCGTTGCTCGTCACCTGGGCGATCGCTGCCGCCTGTTCTCACGCGAACGCGTTGGAGTGGGGGGTCGGCGGACCGCCGCAA
The DNA here is from genome assembly GCF_029953005.1 of Bradyrhizobium sp. Mp27. Taxonomy (NCBI): domain Bacteria; kingdom Pseudomonadati; phylum Pseudomonadota; class Alphaproteobacteria; order Hyphomicrobiales; family Nitrobacteraceae; genus Bradyrhizobium; species Bradyrhizobium sp. Mp27. Next base: position 5,757 of record NZ_JASAUS010000086.1, read on the forward strand.
AAACGCAGGGATCTCGCGCCGATCTTTCAGCTCATGAGGGAGCGGGGGCTCACGCAGTACAGGACCGGTCTCAACCTGACGCAAGATGCCGAGCCCGGCGAAGCCGCGATGTTCCGGCAAACCATTGCGCTCGCCAGAAAATATTCGATCACGCTTCATCCTCTGATCAACTTCCCCTTCCGCTACGGTGACCGCACCGACAAGGGGCGGTACCCCAAGGGAGACCGGGACGCGCTCTACAGGCAGGGCTACGACCGCACCTACGCGTTCGTCCGGCAATTCAAGGACGATGTGTCCGACTGGGAGCTTGAGAACGAGATCAACCTGCTCGCGGTCGATTCCGACGGGAAGAAGCTGTTCGGGCGCGGCATGACCGCGGCGGACTTCGAAATGCCGGTGATGGAAGACTGGGCCCAGGTGTTGCACGGGGCGTCCGATGCCATCGACCAGATCAACCGCGAGACCAGAAGTCATCTGCGCAAGGTGCTGAACACGACGTCGACGATGCTGGGCTTCCTCGACTTCATGGAGTCCCGCGGCGTGAAATACGACGTGATCTCCTACCACTATTACGAGGTGGCGGGGCAGAATCCGCATCGGCACTGGAATGGACGCAATCCGCCCTTCGACCTCTTCAAGAAGCTGGCGTCCTATCACCGCCCGGTGACGTTCAACGAGGTCAATTGCGCCGAGATCTACAAGCCGGCCTATGGAAATCGGCCCGGCGATCCCCTGACGGAGCAATGCCTCCGGTCGCTGCGGGACACCTTCCAATATCTGAAGAACCAGAAAGACGTCGAGATCGAGAGCGTGATGGTCTACGAGCTGTTCGACGAGCCGCAGAAGAAGCCGCCGGAGAACAGGTTCGGGCTGATGTACGAGATCGACAGGCCCAAGGTTGCGCTCTTCCTTCTTTCGGAATTTGCCGGCGGCCGCCTGTCGGCTGAAGAATCGACTGAGTTGAGAACCAGGGGACTGTAGCTTTCGGTCTCCGTGCGAAGAAAAGAACCTGCAATGCCTTTACCTGGATCTGAGCGCGTCAACACCGAGAAGTCGGGCAGCATCTTGGGCTTCAACGGGCTGCGCGGTCTCTCGGTCGTCCTGGTCTATCTCAATCACAAGTGCGGACTGCAGTTCTACTCGGGCAGCGTCGGCGTCTGGATATTCTTCATCCTGAGTGGCTTCCTGATCATCGGCGAACTCAACAGGCAGCGAGGCAAGGCCGAGACGGCCGCGTCCCGGCCCGCGGCGGAAATCGTCACCTTCTGGGTCAAGCGGGCGACGCGCATCTTTCCCGCGTATTATGCGCTTCTCGCCATCCTGTTCCTGACCCGCTCCTATTTTCAGCACGCGGGGCCCGATCTCGGCTTCCGCTATCACGTCGTGTACCTGTCGAACTACTGGATCGGCAGCGTCATCGGCGGGACCGCCGGTCCCTTCGGCGTACTCTGGACGCTCTCGGTCGAGCAGCAGTTCTACGTGATCGCGCCCTTCCTGTTCATCCTGCTTCCGCTGGAGCGCCATTTCGTCACCTGTATGAGCGTCGTCGCCCTCGGGTTGATCGGCCATTTCCTGATGTATTCATCGGGCTTCAATCACACCGCCATCCACACCTTGTCGCCCTGGAATTTCAGCCTGATCGCATTCGGTGGCGCGATCACGATCCTGCATCTTCGCAGGCAGGGATGGGCCCCGAACGGCAACGGCATCTTTGCCTGTCTCCTCATCGTCGCGTTCGCGCTATGCTCGAACGGCGTGATCTACGAGGCCCCTTCGTATCTTTCCCCCGCGATCGACATTGCGATCGGGCTTTGCCTGGTGGCGCTGGTCTGGTGGGTACGCGCCAACCAGGACAGTGCCTTTGTTCAGGCGCTGGAGTGGAAGCCGCTCGAGCATCTCGGGAAGATCAGCTACGGCTTCTATCTCGTTCACAACTTCATCCCGAACCCGCTCGGCAAGGCGCTGACGCTCTATGGCGGGATGTCGGTGCCCGAGAGCGTGAAGATCACCGCGGGCGCAGCCATCGGTTTCGTGATCTCTTACGCTGTCGCGCATGTGTCCTGGAAGTACTTCGAATCGCCGATCCTGCGCAGCCGTCGCGGCCTGACCAAATTCTTCCTGCAATACCTGCCCGAGAATCCCTCGCAGGGCGTGCCGCGGACCGAGCTGAAATAGCCTAGCGGCTCATGCGAAAGCCATCGCCATCGGCTGGATAACAGCGATGGCGAATTCGCAGGCCTTTCTCCGCGACGAAATGCGAGAACAGTTCCCGATCGGCTTCCGGCGCGGTGCAGGTACGTTCGAGCAGCGCGGCGCGCGCCTCAGTGCCCGCCGCCTGATAGAACGTAGCTGCGCTTGGGAACAGGCGAGCCTGGAAGATGTCGGCGAAGTCCTGGGTGGCGTAGTCCCTGAGCTCGGGCGAGGCCGCATTGAAGGCGCGAAGCGCCAGTGGTGCGCGGATGAGCTGGAGCCAGGCCTCGTGTGGCGCGAAACGATAGGAAAGACCCAGCAGTTCCGCCGTTCGCGGCCCAAAGCCGGCTTGGCGAATTTCGGCCCAGTAGCTGCCGAACCAGCCCAGTCCTTCAGTCGGCGCGCACGCCAGCAGGGCACGGCTCGTTGACGCGACGGCATCTGCATCGAGGTCGATCTGCTTCAGGTCGCCTGCGCGTGTCGATTCGTCGGCGATCGCGAGCTGCAGCAGCAGGAGCTCGCGCAGCGTCTTGGCGCTGCATAGGCGACGGGCGGATGGCAAATTGTCCGATACGATCCGTCTCAGGCGATCGACCTCATATCGCTCACCGCGCGCGACACGTCCTGCAATCTGCGGAACCGCGGGATTGGTCACATCCGGGGCGATAGCCGCGATCCACGCCAGCGCGGCTGCGGCAAGCGCGATGGTCGAGCCGCGCAGAAGCCAGCGATACGCGATCCCCGTTGCCTGTGCCGCCGGCTCGGTGGCGCTAGGCTCCCTCGACATAGTAGCTATTGTAGTGCGAGCCCTTATACGCCTCGATCCTTTTGAGCATCTTCGGATTGGCGCGATTGAGCACGGCGCCCAGAAGCTTCTTCTGAATGCCTTCGGAACTCGCCATCGACTCCTGCAGCGCGTTGCGGGTCGTACGGCCCCACTCGATGACGTAAACCATCGCATCGACGAGATGGCTGACAGCCTTGGCGTCGGTGACTGGCATCACCGGCGCCAGATCGATGACGATGTATTCGTATTCCTCACGCACCACTGCAAGCAGGTCAGCCATCGCCTTGGAGGCGATGACGTCTGCCGAGTTCACCATGCGCGATGCGACGACGGAGGGCAGGAAGTCGAGCCCGCTCTCTTTGCTGCGTTGGATGTGATAGCCGAACGAGCGCGGATCCTTGAGGGCTTCGACCAGGCCGGTCTTGGAATGGGGGGCCAGCGCCCTCGTCAGCGAGCGGGTATGGAGGTCGCCGTCGATCAGTAGCGTGCGATGTCCGGTCAACGCGGTTAGATGACCGAAATTGGCGGCGACCGTCGTTTTTCCCTCTTTCGGCAAGGACGACAGGATTCCAATGATCTTGACCTCGCGCGAGAGGCGCGCGACGTCGATCGACACCTTGATGTTCCGCAGCGTCTCCGCGAACCGCGAGAACGGGTGCTCGACGACGTAGCTGGATATGTTGCCTTCCGGATGATCTGCCGAAGCCCTCGCCGCGCGGATGTCGGGAAGAACGCCGAGGCATTTCACCCCGAGCTGATCCTCGACGTCGCTCGGAGATCGCAGCACGTCGCTCATCAGTTCCTTCGTGAAGGCTGCCCCGAAGCCGAAACAGAGACCGCCGAGCATGCCGCCAACCAGCGCCAGCAGCGTCTTGGGCGAGCTCTTCTTGTCGGGTTTGACCGCCGTGCCGATGATGCGCGCTTCGCTGATCGGGAAGCTCTGGTTCTGCGTCGCGTTCTGCAGCTTCTCGAGGAAGTTGTTGTAGAGGTTACGATAAGTATCCGCCGCGCTCTCGAGGTCGCGCAGCTTGACCTGCGCCTGACTCGTGCTGCCAGCCTGGGATACGAGATTCTTGAGATTCTCCTCGAGCGACGTCTCGCGGCTCTTGGCGATCTCGTACTCGCTGCGATATGCGTCCGCGATACGACGGACCTCGTCCGCGATCGCCTTGCGCAGCTCTTCCATGCGGTTGGCGAGGTTGACGGCCGCCTGGTGGGTCTTGCCGTAACGGCTCGACCAGTCGGCATATTGCGCCGCCAGGTCGAGATATTGGGCGCGCAGGCGCGTGATCACCGTGTTGTTGAGTGCGTCCGTCACGGTCGGCTGGACGAGATCCTTGTCGAGCAGCGCCTCGATCCGGTCGAGGCGGGCCTTGGCCTCGGCGGTCGCGGCATGAGCGGCAATAAGCTGAGAGTTGACGTCCGCAAGCTGTTGCTCGCTCATCAGACCCCGGCTGGTGCCCACGATGTTGTTTTGCGCCTTGAACGTTTGCACCGCGCGGTCGCTCGCCGTCGCCTGTTCACGCAGCTCGGCGCTGCGTTGCTGAAGCCACTCGCCGGCGCGCTTGGTCGACTGATATTTCGCCTCCAGCGCACCTACGATGTAGGCGTCCGCAATCGCGTTGGCGATCTGCGCAGCCTTGTTCGGATCGATCGAGCGGTAGTTCATCGAGAGGACATAGGTCGTCAGCACGCGCTCGACCTTCAGATTCTTCTGGAGAAGCTCGACCGCGCCGCGCTCGACCCGCTCCTTGCTCGGAGGACCGTCCGACCCGAACATCGAGATGACCTTGCCGATGACCAGCGGAATCAACCCGGGATCCGAGCCGTTGAACTCCGGATCCTCGGTGAGCTTCAGCTTACGGACGATCGACAGGAGCAGGTCGTCAGACTGGAGAATCTCGACCTGGCTGTCGACGAAGCCCGGGTCGATCAGCGCGTTGGCGGTTCCGCTGTCCTTGTCCAGCACCTGGGTTTGACGCGTGTCCATCAGGATGCGCGCATTTGCCGTGTACATCGGCGTTGCCACGATCAGGTAGACGAGAACGATCGCGAGCGTACCGGCCACGATGGCGACGATCAGCGGCCATTGGCGGCGTACGATGTCCAGAGCGCGCTCGGCGCTGAGCGTCGTGCCACCGACCTCGATGGCATATCTCGGGCGTTGCGGAAACTGATCTCGTGGCTGAAACATCTCTGGGAATCTTGAGGTTGTCACTCGGGAAGGGGAACGGGTTTGAACGGGTCGGCGAGTTCGGTCTTCCACTCACCCGACATCAGACCGGCGCTTGCACCCGGACCCGCAGGTGCATTGCTGGCCGTGGCGGGAGCCGGGCTTCCCGGAACGGGCGCAGCCGCTGCGTCCTGATCCGCGAGATATCCTTTGAGGACGGACCCGTCGTGCAGCTTGGCAACGAATTCGCTGATCCGGCGCGCGACGTCAGGCTTGGTCGAGATGCAGCGCTCTTCGGCACGGTGAAGTCCGGCGCCGATTGCGACACGGTCGGCCTGGCTCGCCTCGCGCAGCATGTCCCGAACCGGATCGAGCGCGGCTATGTCGGTCACCAGCAAGCCGGTGAGCCGGCCCGAAAGCTTGTCCCTGTCGTTCTTCGACTGCCGCAACAAGACCGAGGGGTCCGAGACGAATGCGCTGACCGCGGACGACGGCGCTCGTTCGGCGCGATCGACGCATTGAGCCTGTGCCGGCGCTGAGAGCGTCGCAGACACGGCAACGGCGATCACTGCCGCGATCCGTAAGACCGGCATGGAACCACGCAACAAGCTATCGAGTTTGATTAGGATCGCGCTCATATCTCGTTGCAAACTAGTGATGGCGTATGGATTTAGGCCCTAGGTCTTTGATGACCCAAAACTATGTCAAATTCTTGTGCGGCGCAAAATATAAACCAGTACGGACCAAATTGCCATCCTTGCCCGCTCCGCATTTCCGTTTCACATGAACGAAAATGTTGCTGCGATCAGGCGTGGATTCAGCGAATGGTTGCACGCGCTCGTATGCGATAAGCACGAATTTTAGGCAGGCGCCAAGCCAAGGCCAAGCGCGAGGCCAACGCAAAGGCGCGAGGGAGGGTCTGGCAGACCATCTCCTCGCGCCTGTCGCAACCTGCGATTGAGAGCGGGTAGAGCGAAACTTCGCGCGGTCTACTCGGAGGTTCGCAACATCGCGAGACGCGAGGCCCGACGGCGCTCGCCATTCTCGTTGATCGCGACCCAGAAGCGCGGATTGCCGGCGGACTGCATCGAGATCCACTCGTAATCCGCGGCGTTCCAGGGGCGCACCGAAGCGGACAGATTGTCCAGAACGAAGTCGCCGTCGGCAAGTCGCGCGACCAGCACGAGATGGCCCTGGCCGCCATTGGTCAGGACGACTGCGAGGCGCAGTGCCGACTTGGGCCAACCCATCTCGACCAGTTGATGACGCTTGGTGACCGCGTAGTCGTTGCAATCGCCGGCGGACGGCGAAAGGCTCCAGCGCGCCACCATCGGATTGGTCGATTTCTGCATCGGTGTGATCGACGCGTTGACCGAGCTGTTCACCTCGCGCAGCATGCTCATCGCCCGGTCGCCCGAAGGCAGTGTCCGGTCGGCTGCGTCGCTCGCGCATTCGGCGTCGTTGTTCATGCAGAACTTGACGAATTGCAGCGGCGCGAGCGCATTGTCGTACTCGCGGATGAACGCGCCCTTCGCCTGATTGAGCGAACTGTCGTTCAACATCTCGGCCTTGGCGGCGGTGCCGGTCGACGCGATCCCGATCGCGACCAGCGATTTGATAATCCAACTCATGACATCCCCGTCTCGCGTTTTCTTTTTTGACGCTACGGGTATCTCACAAACGATTTGAGCTTTGGTTCCGCGGAAATTTACAATTGTAGCTAAATAGGCCGGTCACGGGACCGGCCTGGGAGGGGTGGTTAACGGTTCCAGCCGTCAGCGCGACGGGCTTACCGAGGTCAGAACGGCGGTCGATGTCGCCGCAAACAGCGTCTGTGACGCCGCACCGGGCCCGCTCTGATTCACGACCGTGGGTTCGGTCGAGCTTGCTCCGCCACCGCGTGCCTCCGCCGCGGTTGAACCTGGTCCGCCGCCGGCTGTGGTCTCGCCCGTCGGATCGGCGCCGTTGGTTGCTTCGGTCGGAATATCGCCAGTGATGCTGGTGAACGATTGGATCAGGTCGGGATTCTCGGTCTTGAGAACCGCCTCCTGGATCAGCTGGGCAACGCCGGGCTGCGACAGGACGCAGACCGAAGCGGCGGTGCCGAGACCAGCGCCAATGGCGCGGCTTTGATCGGCGCTGCTGGCCTTCGCCAACGAGACAATGCCATCGACGGTCTCGGGACGCGCGGTCAGAAGGTCGCGCACAGCCGATGCGAGGCCGCCTTGTCCGTCCTTAAACTGGTCGAGAAGTCCGCCGGGATTGGCCAGAAAGTCGGTGGCGCGCTCGGCTGAAACAACGCCGGTGTTGGCAACGCAGCCCGAGCTGACGCCCGTTGCGCCGAATGCTGCCGGCATTCCGGCGAAAAGTGCCAGCGCTCCGACGATCACGGTGAAGCGCCTACCAGAATTCCAGCTCATTGCCCTGCCCATTTCAATCAATTTGGCTTTAAACTTCAATTAATTTGACTTTAGCTCGACTTGCACGGATTTGCCACGTTCTTTTCGCATCTGTGATGGTAGCGATTGCGCGAGGCCGCACCCGACGATGGCTGCGAAAAACACGCCGTAACCGGGTATCTGCAACGAGAAATCGATGCAGCTATGTGCAACTCCCAATACAGCGACGCTCGCGCCGATCACGGGTATGTAGCGGTCGCGCTTTCGGCGCAAGCTTCCGGTAAACAGATGGTAAAGATACCAGAGGCAAGCCAGCGCAATGACGGCGAAGGCGGGGATGCCTAATTCGACGGCAATTTCCAGCGGCGTGCTGTGTGCGCGGTCCCAGATGCCGAGACTGCCGAGCGCTGCGGGTCTGATGGCGGGAAAAACAGCTTCGAAATTGCCCAGCCCGACACCGAGCAGCCGATGATCGGCGATGATCCCCAATGACGCCTGGTAAGCAGCAAGCCGTTGCGGATCGATCAGCCCGTGTTCGACGATTCGCCCCGCTACGAGGCCGCCCACGAGCTGCAAGAGCACGAGCCCCGCTGCCGCTGAGCCGCCGAGGACCAGCCACTTCCGCGATCTGCCGAGCTCGAGCGGCACGAGATAAAGGATGATGGCCAGCACGAACGTGCCGACCGACAGCAGAAGACCTGCGCGCGATCCGGTCATGGCAAGCGCGATCGTGCAGATCGCGAATCCCGCACCGAGCGCCACCGGCGCGGAGAGGATTTGCTCGAGCTGCGATCGCCAATCCGGTTGTTCCGGCGGCCCGCCTTCCTGGCGGTGCATGGTGCGCAGAAGCGGCACCAGAAACAGCAGGGCGCAGGTGCCCCAGAACGTCGCCGCCGTGTTTCGATTGACGAAGGTCCCCGTGGCAAAGCCCAGATAGGCTTCTTTCTGCCTGAACAGCACCATGTCCGGCGCGATCAGCTCCGCCAGAATTCCGTACAATGCATACAGGCAACCCGCCCATGCCAGTATGCGTAGCAGCGAACGTGCGGCTCCCGCATCGCTTGCAAGAATCACGGCGCGCGTGAAGGCGAGCGACAGCAGCAAGACCGATCCGAACGCCAGCCACGTTCCGCGCGCGGTGACCGAGAGACGGTCAGGCAGTACGAGGCCGAAAAAACGCCGCGGCAGTTCCCAGACCGCTGCGGATTCACTGGACGGATCGCTCCACGTTTGCAACGCCACGATGACAACCACCGCTGCGATCGCCACTGCCAATGGAATGAGCAGCATGGCATTGCGACGGCTCACGGCCGAAAGATCGGCGGTCAGCAGGCTGCAGACGAGCAAAAAATTCCAGAAGCAAATCCACGCGAGGTCGAGGGATCCGAGCGGAAGTGGCGCCAGCACAAACACGGCTGTGGCGAAAAATCGCGATATCGCGCCCAAAGGCCCCTCTGTGGTTCAGCTCAGCCGCGATGGAGCTATCAGAACTTCGCGCGATATCAAGTTAATGCGAGGCTGGGTCGTTGATGGCCATTCGCAACATCGCAAACAACGCCGCAGCGGCTCGCGCGTGCAGCCCTGATCTGTTCCAGGCGCAATGCCCGTTGCCTCACGAAAGCTGAATTGAAGTTTATGAGCATGTCGTCGGAGCAAAGATGCCGGCCGGCGTCTTGCTGCCGCATCTGTCGTGCACTGTCCTGATAGAGATCGGCGCTTCGCGGCTCTTTTCAGTTGAATAAAACACCCGGTGGAGGCATTATATTGCGCCGCAGCATTTCGCTTTGGTCGAATCGTAGAGCCTCTATCAAGTGCTAGCTCATCAAACAAAGGCGCACTACGTTCCGCTGGACAGCGTTCGTGGCCTCGCCGCCCTCTGCGTGGTCGTCCATCACTTCGTCGGATCGGATCCGCTCGCCGCTGCGCTGCCTCATCGCGCCTGGATCGACGTCGCGTTTTTTCACAATTCCTGGCTCTTCGTCGACTTGTTCTTCGTGTTGAGCGGCATCGTGATCTCGATGAGCTACGTGCAGTCGGAATTCCGCGCGTTCGACTTCCGGACCTTCACCTTGCGCCGTATCGCGCGCATCTATCCTCTGCACGTCGTCATGCTGTTCGCCTTTCTGGCGTTTCGCCTGATGCGGCTCACGCTCACCGAACTGGACCTGCTGCACTTCTCGACCAACGAGACGGCGGATCTCCAGGTTAACAATGTGTACTCGTTTGTCGCGAATGTGTTCTTGCTCCATGCTATGGGCGTGCTCGACTATCTGAGCTGGAACGGCCCGAGCTGGAGCATCAGCGCGGAGTTCTACACCTATCTCGTGTTTGGCGCCGTCGTCGTCCTGTCGCAGCGCCTTGGCTACGTCAAGCTCGTCTATGTTTTCAGCGCCGTGCTGGCCGTGATGGGCGCGGCTCTCATTATCTTCGTGCTCAAGAATGAAACGCTCGATTTCCAGACCAACGCCTTCACCCGATGCTTTCTGGGCTTCTTCGTCGGCGTGCTCACGCTTCGTTTCGTCTCGGGAAAAGGTCGTTCAGTGAGCCCCTTCGTTCAGTCGGCCTGCCAGATCGGGGCGGCCGTCGTCGCCATCGTGCTGGTTTCAGTCGTCGGCTTCGACGAACGGCTCAGCTTCGTAGCGCCGATCGTTTTCGGCGCCCTGCTGGGCTCGCTGATGGCGTTTCCGGAGCGGCTCCTGCCGAAGCTGCTGTCCGTTCGTCCGCTGGTCTGGCTGGGCAAGCGCTCCTATTCGATCTACATGACGCATGCGCTGATACTTGTCCTCATCCAGTACTTTGCGCGTGGCGTAGGCACTGGGCGCCTGCAAATGGTGGACAACATTCTTCCCGGACTGGCAGCCTCGCTGCTGCTCGCCGTCTTCGTGGCCGCCGTGCTCGTGCTCTCCAACCTCACCTACCTCTGGGTCGAGATGCCGGGATCGCGGTTCGTGCTTCGGCTTTTCAATCGCCGCGCCGTTCCCGCTGTGGCCGCGGCGGAGTGACGGGCATGTCCAGCAGCTCTTCGGCCCTACCGAGGTCGGACTGGCGCATGGTCGATCCGGTGGCCTTGCCCCGGCATCACCAGCAGGAGGGCAGTGCATTCTTCAGTCTCGAGGCAATCGCGCTCTTGCTTTATTTCTACCGCGATGCGCTCGCAGGCGCGCTGCGCTATTATCTGGCCGTTCTCAAGATCAGCCCGCTGTGGTTCCTGCCTGACATTTTCGCGCTGGTCTGCATTTTTGCCTTCGTGCAGCGCTACGTCCTGATGGGACGTAACCTCGTCGCGATCCTCACGCTGTTCTACATCTGCTTTGCGCTTTACCTCGGATACGTCTTCCTGGGCTATTTCAGCGGCATGATGTCGTCGTTCAAGATGATCGCGCCGGTGTTCGTCGGCTTCTGCTTCTGCGGGCGCAATTTCGGCGACTACGATCGACTGCTGCGGTGGCTTCACCCGATCTTCTACCTGACGATCGTCGGGATCATATTGTCGTCCCGCATGCAGTTGCCTTGGGTGGGATATGCCTACGAGACTTTCGGCACGACGCGGCAGGCGACGCGGCTGTGGTGGTCGGCGTCCGAGACGCGCCTGGCGGGGCTAGCCGCCGACAGCACGATGGCCGCATTCTTCGTGTTCATTTCGTTCACGATCAGCTCGGTGCGCCGGAGCCTGCTGTGGTGCCTGTTCTGGGCGCCCATCGGTCTCTACGCCATCAAATTGACCACGAACAAGACGTCGCTCGGCGTGATGGTGATCTACATCGCTTGCCTGATCATCGTTCGCCTCGTTCCCGAGCGTGAGAAGTTTCCCATGCTCCGGCGCATGGCGCTGCTGTCGTTCCTGTCGATCCTCGTGCCTGCGGTGCTGATCGCCCTGTTCTCCGGCAACGGGCTTGTCAGCATGTCGCGCGGTCTGTTCAGCCTGCAGGACCGCGTCAACAACAGCTGGCAGTTGCCGTTCGTCTACATGGCTGAGCTCATGCCGGTCGGCTTCTTCACCGGCTGCGGCCTCGGTTGCTTCAACTATCCGCAGCTGCTGTTCTCGAACAAGCTCAGCTATTACGTGCCGGTAGATAATTTCTACCTCGGCACCTACCTGATGTTCGGGCCGATCTTCGTGTTGTTCATGGTCATGGTCATCCTCGCGGTCGCAAGGACCAGGGACATCTACAAGCTGTCTTTCGCGGTCGCCATGAACCTCTTCACCATCACCGTGCTGGCCTATGGTCCGGCAAGCGGCTTGATCATGCTCGGCGTCGCCTTCAGCGAAGTCTTCGCCCGAGAGAGACGTGACGAGACCGTCGCGGACGCGGTGCCGCTCGCGCCTGACGTCGACGATCTGGTCTCTCGGCCGGCATGATCGCGATGTTGCCGTACGCAATGAGCTGCAATGCGCAGCACGGGCGCTGGTCCGGAACTTTCCTTCATCTTGATATCGGATCGCGGCGGTGAGCGCAGACAGCAAGAATTTCGTCGAGGCGATCCAGGGGCTGCGCGGCGTCGCCGCGCTCACAGTGCTGATCGTCCATCTTCAGGACATGCCGCTTCTGGCAGGTTTCCTGCCTCCGATCTGGCCGTGGCTGGAAGCGACGGTCAACATGGGCGGGCACGGGGTCGAGCTGTTCTTCATGATCAGCGGCTTCCTGATTCCGGCGAGCCTGATGCGTCACCGCAGCGTCGGGAAGTTCTTTCTCGATCGCGCCCTGCGAATCCTGCCCGTGTTCGTGATCCTGCACCTGATCCTGTTCACGGCAGGCCCCCTGGTTGGCTACAAGTTCTTCAAGGGGATCGATCTGCCGACCTATCTCAAGCTGTTCTTCGTCAATCTGGCGTTCCTGCCGGACGCGCTGGGATTGCCGATCGGCCAGCAGAATGCGTGGACACTGAGCTACGAATGGGCGTTCTACATTCTGTTCGCGGTGATCTTCGTGATGTTGGTGCAGCGGAGGAACTGGCTGCTGGCGGCGCCGTTCATCCTGCTCGGTCTCGCGGGCATCGCCTTTCGGCCGATCGCCGCGTTCTTTCTGGTCGGGCTGTTGTTCAGTCTGATCGATCTGCGGATCCGCGTCGTCGGCTGGACCGGAGTGCTGGCGGGCATCCTTTGCGGGATCGCGATGTACGTGTCGATCGAATATGTGCATCCGCTGGTCGGGCTGCTGCCGGGCGCGCTGCTGTTTGGAATGGTCCTTGCTCCGGACTCCGGTATTGCCGCCGCCTTGAGCGGCAAATTCCTGCAGTTCCTCGGAAAGATCAGCTATAGCCTCTATTTGGTCCATCCTTTTGCGTTATTTCCGTTGCAGGTCATCGGAGTGAAGCTGGCCGCGCATGGCGTCAATCTCTGGCTCCTCTGGGCCGGGTTCGCGGGCCTCGGCCTGATTGCCGCACTGATAGCGGGAACTGTCAGTTACGAGCTGATCGAAGTGAGACTCCGCCGCTTGCTCGATCCGGCGCTGCGGGGCCTGTTGTTTGGAGTGCGCCGTGAAGCTCGCTATGTCGCCTGAGCGCGTCCCTTCGCAATCGTTTCAGCCGGATCACCTACGAGAGACGTCATGATCATCAAGAATCTGCTCTCGATGTCGAGCGTGAACGTCGTGAAGTCGGCCGTTCAGTTCCTCATCACGCTGCTGATCACCTATTTCGTGACGCCCACGGAATTCGGGCTCGTGGCGTTTTCGCTGCCCTTCATCGCCTTCATCTCCATGCTGACCGACCTTGGGCTGTCGAGCGCGATGATCCAGCGGACGTCGCTCACCAGGGAGGAAGCCGGCGCGGCGACGACTCTGATGGTCGCGATCGGGATTGGTTGTGCCCTGGTGCTGGCCGCCGCCTCGAAACCGCTGGGGGCTGCCGTCGACATGCAGGGGCTGCCGTCCGTGCTGGCTGCTCTTTCCGGTTCGGTCGTCTTGTCCATTTCCGCGATGGGGCCGCGCGCGGTCCTGGAGCGCTCCCTGCAATATAAGACCATCGCCTTGATCGAAGCCGGCGCGGCTCTGGCGTCCGCGACGGTGGGCGTGGCTGGAGCGCTGCTCGGATGGGGGATCTGGGCGCTGATCGCATACTATGTCCTGATGCAGGCGGTGCGGGCCGTCGCCTTCTATGTGAACACCAGGCACCACATCCATCTGTCCTTCAAATGGCGCGGCGTCGCGCTGATGCTGTCGTTCGGCGGTTGGGTGCTGGCCTCGAACGTCCTCAACTTCACTGCGAGAAACGTCGGCAATCTCATGATCGGCGCCAAGCTGGGCGCGGCGGCGGTCGGCCTGTTCGGTCTCGCCTTCCAGTTCATGACGCTTCCGCTGATGATTCTCTCGTGGCCGGGCGGCGGAGTTTTGATGGCCACCCTGAGCCGGATGAAGGGCGAGCGGGAACAGGAACGACGCCGGTCGGCGATCTGCGCGGTGCTCGGCATGACCGCGATGATCACATTCCCGGCGATGATCTACCTGACATTCGGATTGAAATATCCCGTTGCGACGTTCCTCTCGCCGCATTGGCAGGAGGTCCTGCCGCTGATTGCCATCCTCGCGCCCGCAGGCGCGGCACAGTCGATCGCGGCCTATGCCGGGCCGATTCTGCTGGCTCACGACAAGGCGCGGCTCCAGTTCTGGGTGAGCACCGCCAACAGTGGCAGCATGATCCTTGCCTTTGTCGTGGCGTTGCCGTTCGGGCTCACGGCCGTGGCGGTCGTGTACCTGATCGTATCGATCCTCGTTTGCGCCCTCATGCTGATGATTGGAGCCCGTAACTGCGCGATCTCCTATGCCTCTTTGTTGGGCGCCCTGATGCCGGCCACCGTCGCCACCGCGCTCGGCGCATTGTGTGCGCTCGTCGCGACGAAGGCAGACGTTGCAAGCCTGTCACATTGGCTGTTGGCGACGGCCGTCTATGCGCTGATCGTGCTTGGCAGCTACGTGATATTCAGGCGTCGTATCTGGAACAGCATGCAGTCGCTGCTCGGCGGCTCGGTTCCGTCGATACAGGCGAATGTTTCCTCGGCAGGTTAGTAGAGATCGTTTGATGTCATCAGTTGAGGGAATGAGCGGCAAGTCCCAAGCGGGAATTCCGTGGCGCGAGGATCTGATCGCAAACACCGGCAGGTCCGGTGTGGCTGCCGCTTTCGTCGCCATGCTGACGAGCCCGGGCTTTGCCGTGATCACGACCTGGCGCATCGCCAAGATGCTGCGATTCCAGACACGCTGGGGACATCAGATCACCTGGCTACTGGTGCGGACGCTGATGCGGCGCGGCTGCTACATCTCGGTTCTCGCGGAGATCGGTCCAGGGCTGATCTTGCCGCATCCGACCGGCGTCGTGATCGGCGAGGGGGCGCGGATCGGTCGTTCCGTGATGCTTTATCACAACGTCACGCTCGGCCGGCGTGCCTGGGATGAACCGGGTTGCCCAACCATCGGCGACGGTGCCGTCATCTACACCGGCGCCGTGATCGTTGGCCCGACTTCGATCGGTGCGGGAGCAAACGTCGCCGCCAACGCGGTCGTGACGCGTGACGTCCCGCCGCATTCTGTCGCCGCGGGAGCACCTGCGCGGATCGTGCGCTCGGAAGCACCAGGTCGCCTGCGCGCCTGACGGACCGCGAACCGACGGCGCGGGTTCCCGGCGACGCGCGATCCGCGTTTCGTCAGCCTGCGCAACCCGGTCACAATTCTGATTGCTTGCCATGTATAGTTGTGTCCGGAAACGTCTCAGACACAGGAAGCAAGCCCATGTCGTCGATCATTACCGATTTTTCGCAAGTCTATCCCTATCTCGACGGCTCCAAGTTCAAAGACACCATCGTCGTACAATATCGGGGCGACGGCGACGTCAGATACAGATGCGACGTCCTCGTGGACATCTGTCGGGGCAAGCGCGTCCTGCATGTCGGATGCTGTGACCACCTGCCGCTCATCAAACGAAAGATCGACAACCGGGACTGGCTGCACGGCCTGATCACCGAGTGTTCCGAATACACCGTCGGCGTCGACATCGATGCGGATGCGGTGCGGGAGGCGTCGCGGATTTCCGGACTCGACAACATGGTTGCGGGCGACGTGACGTCCGGCGAGAAGATCGACGCAATATCCGGCCGGAAGTTCGACATCGCCGTGTTTGGCGAAGTCGTCGAGCACATTCCGAATCCGGTCTCGTTCCTGTCGCGCTTCAGGGAGAACTACGGCGACGTCGTCGATCAGATCGTGATCACCGTTCCGAACGCCTTCAGGGGTGGCAACATCAAGGGCATCTTGAAGAACGTTGAGACGATCAACAGCGATCACCGGTTCTTCTTCACGCCCTACACCATCGCCAAGGTCGCAATCGACGCCGGCTATGCGCCGGTCGAGGTGAAGATGGCGACCTTCATGCGCGCCGGAAAGCTGAAGTCGATGCTGCTGCGGCAGCTTCCGCTGCTCGCCGAGGATATCATCTTCATCGGTGCGGCCACACCCGCGCGGCCGCACTGACCTTGCTCTTCCCCCGTCGTCCTGTTCAGCTGGCAGGCGTGGCCTGCCAGCTGGTTCGGCATTAGACGAACAGGAAGTTGCCGTGATCCAGGGTGGTCGAATTCACATTCTTCAACAGGATCGAATCGGCCGAGGTGAGCTGGATCAGCGTGTCGGAGCCTGATTGCGAAATCTGAAGGTGGCTGTAGTCGGCCACCAGTGATTTCAGGATTTCGATCGTGTCGTGGTTCGCCGCAGTCCCGGCGTGGAAGCTCTTGATCTGGTCGTTGCCGCCGTCGAACATGACGGTGGTCGTGCCCGGCGCCGCGGAGAAGATGTCGTTGCCGCTGCCGCCCGCCAGTGTCAGTCCCGCAGTCACCGCCGTGACGGCGTGGGTCCCATCGGTGTTGAGGACGTCGATCGAAAGCAGCGAGCCGCTGGTATTGTAGCTGTCGTGCTCGACGGCGCCCGGCAGGCCGGAGACCTTGAACTTGAACACGTCAGACGTTCCATCGGCGTTGTTGAGGATTTCGGTCGTCTTGACCCCGGTGCTGTCGTAGACATCGGTGACCTTGCTGCCGTCCGACTTGACGACCTGAGTGTAATCGAGCGTGCCGTCCGCGTGCGAACGTACGATCGAGGTCATCTTGCCCGCGGCGTCGATGTGCTGCTGCTCCGTGACGTAGCTCTTGCCGGTGATGTTGTAGATCGTGTTGTCGTGCGAGCCGTCGGCGTTGTTGGCATACACCGCGGTCTTGACGCCCGACGTGAACACTGTGGTCGAGTTGGAGCCGTCCTTGTTCAGCACGTAGTCGCTGGTGAGGCTGCCGCTGCCGTCGAACAGCTTCGTTTCCTTGGTGCCGTCGGCGTTGACGACGTAGATCGACGAGTTCAGTCCGTTCGCGTAGTTCGTCGTCGTCACGTCGCCGCCCGCCGTCTTGTGAACGTCCTGGATCAGAGCTCCCGACGAGTTGTAGGTGTCCGTCGTGGTCGATCCATCGGCAGCGTTCAGGATCTCGCTCATCTTGTGGCCGGTGCTGTCGTAGAGGTCGGTGACCTTGCTGCCGTCGCTGTTGATCACCTGCTTGTAGGCAAGCGTATCATCGGCATGAAGGCGGGTCAGGGCCGTAAGCGCGCCGGCGGCGGTGAGGTGTTGGATCTCGGTCGTATAGCTCTGGCCCGTGATGTTGTAGAAGGTGTTGTCATGGCTGCCGTCGGCATGGGTGACATAGAGCTTCGTCTTGACGCCGGAGGAGTAGACCGTGTTCGAGGACGAACCGTCCTTGTTCTGGATCAGGTCGCTGGCGATGATCCCGCTGGAATCGTACAGCTTGGTGTCCTTTGACCCGTCGGCGTTGACCACGTAGATCGACGCCAGCTTTGCGCCGTTGTAGTTCGTCGTCGTGGTGTCGCCGGAGCTCGTCTTGGAGATCTCCTGCTTCAATGCGCCGGTCGATGCATCGTAGATGTCGGTCGTCGTGCCCGACGACGTGACGGTGATGACCGAGATCTTGTGGCCCGTGGAATCGTACTGGGTCGTGACCTTGCTGCCGTCGCTGTTGATCACCTGGCTATAGGCCATCGAGCCGTCGGCATGGGTACGGCTGACCAGAAGCAGCTTTCCGCTCGGATCGATGTGGTCGTGCTCGTTGGTATAGGACTGCCCGGTGATGTTGTAATAGTAGTTGTCGTGGCTGCCGTCGGCATTGGTGCCATAGACCTTGGTCTTGACGCCGGCCGTGTAGAGCGTGTTCGAGGACGAGCCGTCCTTGTTCTGGATCAGGTCGCTCGCGATGAGGCCGTTGGAATCGTACAGTTTCGACTCCTTCGACCCGTCGGCGTTGACCACGTAGACCGACGCCAGCAGCGAGCCGTTGTAGTTGGTCGTGGTCACGTTGCCGGAGGTCGTCTGCACGACCTGCTGCTTGAGCGCGCCCGCGGTGGTATAGAAATTGGTCGTGGTGGCCGTCGACGTTATGGTGATGGCCGAGGTCTTGTGGCCGGTCGAGTCGTACTGGGTCGTAACCTTGCTGCCGTCGCTGTTGAAGACCTGGCTGTAGGCCATGGTGCCGTCGGCATGCGTGCGGCTGACGGATACCAGCTTTCCGCTCGCATCGAGATGGTCGTGCTCACCGGTATAGGACTGGCCGGTGATGTTGAAATAGTAATTGTCGCTGCTGCCGTCGGCGTTGGTGACGTAGGTCTTGGTCTTGACACCCGCCGAATAGAGCGTGTTCGACGACGAGCCGTCGGCGTTCTGGACCATGTCGCTCGCGATGACGCCCTTGGCGTCGTACAATTTCGACTCCTTCGACCCGTCGGCGTTGACCACGTAGACCGACGCCAGCAGCGAGCCGGTGTAGTTCGTCGTGGTCACGTTGCCGGAGGTCGTCTGCACGACCTGCTGCTTGATCAGGCCGGCTGCGGTGTAGAAATCGGTGCTGGTCGCCGTCGACGTCACGGTGACGACAGAGGTCTTGTGGCCCGTGGCGTCGTACTGGGTCGTGACCTTGCTGCCGTCGCTGTTGTAGACTTGGCTGTAGGCCATGGAGCCGTCGGCATGCATCCGGACGACTGATAGAAGCCTCCCGCCCGCGTCGAGCTGGTCGTGCTCGGTGGTATAGGACTGGCCGGTGATGTTGTAATAGTAGTTGTCGTGGGTGCGGTCAGTATTGGTGACGTAGACCTTGGTCTTGACGCCGTTCGAATAGAGCGTGTTCGAGGACGAGCCGTCCTTGTTCTGGACGAGGTCCGCGATGAGATTGCCGCTCGTATCGTAGGTCTTGGTGTCCTTGTCGCCGATCGCCGAGACGGTGACGTCACGCACCATCTTGCCGCCGGTATAGGCGATGTTCTCCGACGAGCCGTCGGTATTGAGCGTCACCTTGCTGGTGATGACGCCGTCTGTGAAGTTGGACGTGCTGGTCGACAGAAGCTTTGCGGAGGAGTCGTAGACCCTGGTCACGCTCCAAGTGTCGGTCGAGTTGGTGACGGAGAACTGGTAGCCGCCCTGGATGGCTGCGAGCGCCTTCCCGTAATGCGAGATCATGTACGCCATGGTGGCATCGGAGGCGACCGGAAGCACATGGGTGTCGGTGAGCGTGATGGTCTGAAGCGAATCCGAGGCGTTCAGGTCCGACATCTGCGACACGATGTCGGCGGCGGTTCCGCTGACATCGGTCACGGCTGGCGGTGCAGAGCCGCCTCCTGCGGGAGCGTCGATCTCGATGATGAGCGGATGGTCCGTGATCGGAACCACGATCTGGCTGACATCGGTGTAGGTCGCGATCGGCGAGCTGCCCTTTAGCGGGTCATAGACGTTGATCAGGTGGTGGACGCTGCCTAGGTTGACGGTAACCGATGTCGTCGGATTCGCGATCTCGGTGTCGGTAGCGTCGTTCCAGACCTTGGGTTCCGCCCAGACCACGAGCTCATAGGCGCCGTTGCTCTTGCCGAGAACCATGCTGTTCCCGCTCGCCGGCATGTTGTCGAGGGTATAGTTCAGCGAGGCAGTCGGCGTGTGGCCGCCCTTGCCGTCGTCGGCCAGGATCGTCGTCAGATTGTGGACCGCGGTCGCCGCGAGCTTCGGGGTTCCGTCGGCGTTGAACAGGCCCCAGTGCGATTCGGGATCCGTAGGGTCGTTGCTCGCCGAGGCGTCGAGCAATTGATAGAGATAGGTGGTGCTGACGCCGTCTTTGTAGGCATCGACCAGCGTGTTCAGGATCGATTTCGCCTGGACGTTCTCGCTGGCGCCGACATACGGGGTATCGCTCTTGGTCGTATATCCGGTCTCGGTGATCACGACCGGTTTGCCGCCGGTGACCGACGTGGCGTTACCGAGCAATTGCTCGAGGGCGGTTTCGGGCGTCAGGCCGGTGCTGACATAGGCGTGAGAGTTGGCGTAGTCGGTTGACCCCGACATGTTTCCGAGATTGGCGTAGTCGGCCGAGTCATTATAGCCGATCGACAAATTGTAGACGGGGATGTCCTTGAGCGCGGCGTCCGCCTTGATGGCGCTGTAATAGACAGCCTGGAACTGCGCTGCAGCCGAGACGCTCGAGCTCCCATTATAGCTGAAGCCCTGGATGTTGACCTCGTTGAGGCCTTCCAGCGCGATGACGCTGCCAGGATGACTGGCCGCGAACTCCTTGACGGATTCCAGATAAGACTGGAGCGCAGCCGCGCCGCCGGCCGGAACGCCCGACGGAACCACGAGGTCGAATTTGTAACCGTCCTTCGCAAGTCCCTCGACGATCGGTTGCGCTTCCGGGCTCGTGGCGAGTCCGCCCCGCAGTTTCGTCACCCCGAGATATCTGAGATTGTCCTCCACGAGGGCGAGGTTGTCGTAGGCGCCCCAGGAATATCCAACGTGAACATTGACGCCGATGGAACTGACAAAGGTGCTCGCCGACAGGATCGTCTGATCTGGTGATGCGGTAGTCATCGGGATTTCGGAGCCTTTTCTGAAACGCGAGAGTTCGGTGCCGCCTGCGTCTGTCGTATCGGCCAATCTCTGTTTTTCGAGTTGGTGAGATTGGTAAAAATGGAAGCACCCGGAGATTTTCTCACCGACGCTTCCTGCGCGACGCCCACAGCGCACGAATCTGCGTGGACTGAGATTGATCGATGAAGACCACGGCAATGTGCTTGCAGCGTGACGTTCGAATGGCGATGCAACGACGATGTTCGATCGATGTTGTGCCGGTGCCTAATCGAAACGCATTTGCTTGTCGCGCGAGCAGCCTTGCTTCGAATCTATTGTGTTAAGCGCCGTTAAGCCTGTGGCGTGGGCGGATCGAGTTGCCTGAGAGTCACGACCGCAAAAAATATCGATCGAACTTCGAATGTGACAGTTGTTCGGGTGTTGAAGGCTTGCAGCGCGCTTCCGAATTTTCCCGCGTGCAGTCGGGAAGCGAGAAAGTAAATCTATGGAACTCGCCACCAGAGTTTTGTTTTCTCTCCTGGTCGCTGCGACATTCGTGTCGACGTCAATGCAGAAGGATATCGAGTCTGTCTTTGGCCGATGAAGAAACGCCTCGTTGATGTGCAGGGTCAGTCGAGCGAACGACCCGACCAGTCGAGAGGTCCAATCTGTGTGCACGAGGTGCGGCGATCGGTGCGTTGACGGCGGGACAATCGGTCGCGGACCCGGCGGGCAAGGGGCCGGGGGACGTTTCAACCGGGCGTTGCTTGCGGAATTTGAAGGGAACGCCGACTTCCGGTGGAAGGCGCCGAACCCGAGAAGCGGACTTTTGGACGTCGCCCGCGGTGCCGGTGCGGAGTGTCGCAGATCCGCAACGTCAATATGTTAGGCGCGCAACGCTGTTGCGGGCAAACCGCTGGCACGGCATGGAATTTGCCGCTAAGCACTGACCGAAATGTCGTCGATTGAACGGAGTAAGGCCATTCCCATGCAAGATCCCGCCCCGAATGTCATGTTTCTGGTTGAGGTCGTGAATTGCAATGACGGGATTGCATCCTATTGCGAGACCCTGGCCACGGGATTGCATGGCCGGGGCGTGCAGATCCACCTGGTCTCCGGTGCCGTGCGCTCGGACGAGAAGTCCGAATACAAGCGTCAGAAGCTGGCGGCGGCCGTCAAGGAATGGCACGTCATTCCGGGACTTCGGAAGTTGCCCTCGCTGTCGATCTTCATGCAGCTGTTGAAGCTGATCCGCAAGAACAACATCACCGTGATCAACGTCCACGGGCTGGGCATGTTGATGTGGGGCAGGCTGCTCGCGCTGCTCACCGGCGCACGCTGCGTCGCGACCTATCATCCCTCGGTGCTCGGGAACATCGAGAAGGTGCAGAATGCGCCGCAATCGACCTTCAGCCCGGTCCAGGTCCTGTTCTTCAACCTCTTCTTTCCCCACACCCTCATTCTGATGTCGGAGGAATCGCTCCGGCATCTGCGCCGCTACGTGCTGTTCGGCAAGAACCGGATCGCCAAGGTTCATGGTGGCGTCGACACGGTTCATTTCCGGCCGCCCTCGGATGCCGAGCGCCGCGATGCGCGCGCGAAATTCGGCGTTGCCGACGGTGAGTTCATGTGCCTGTTGGCGGCCCGTCTCGCCTGGGTGAAGGGCCATGACCTCCTCATCAAGGCGGCGCGCAAGATCCGCGACGGCGCCAGTTCTCCGCCGATCGACATCAAATGCTACTTCGTCGGCAGCGGCGGAGCCGAGCGCGAGAAGGAAATCAAGTCGTTCGCTTACGCCGGCGAGAAGGACAAGGACACCTTCAAGTTCCTCGGGTTCATGGGCGACGTCCGCGAAATTCTCTGGGCCGCCGACGTGTTCGCGCTGCCGAGCCGGTTCGAGGGATTTCCGCTCGGCGTTGCCGAAGCCATGGCGACGGGCCTCGTCCCGGTCCGGACTCCGGCGGGCGGCGCGACTGATCAGATCATCCAGGGCCAGACCGGCTTCATCGTCCCGTTCGAGGACGTCGACGCGCTCGTCGGCGCGCTCGAGAAGGTGGCCGACCCCGCGATGCGCGCCGCGCTGTCGCGCAATGCTCTTGCGCGCGCCCAGCAATATTTCGGTGTCGGGCCGATGGTCGACGAGACCCTCAGGATCTACGGTTTGACCGGCGATACCAGCGGCAACGCGCTGGCTCACGCGGTGAAGGCCTAAATCCTAACTGCGCGCCGAGGCCAGCAGATCGCCTCGCCACGTCACTAGAACGACGGCGAGGCCGGCAAAGACGATCTTTCCCGCGAGCCAGGTCAGGGAGTCCGACGGAGCCGCCGCGAGCATCGCGATCGCGGCCGCCGCGACGGTCGCTTCCAGGATCAGCAGCGCCCTTGGCGCCGCCCTGAATCGGATCAGCGGACCGCTGGCGAAGAGGATGATGAGCGCGGTGGCCAATGCCGCGCTCGCGATCTGTCCCGCCACCGATATGCGCAGCAACGCGCCGATCGAGGACGCCGCCGACACCAGCAGCAGCTGACACGCCGCGACGACCACCAGCCTCGTCGCCGATTTGGTCAGATGCGGCACGATCGCCAGCGTGGCCTGAAGGTGGGTGTGGAGGAAGTAGAAGATCGCCGCGACCGGCGCCGCGTTGAGGAAATCGACCAGCAGATCGGCGGGCACGAACAGATGCGCCGCGTCGGGCAGGAGGCCGATCAGCCCACCTAGCATCACGATCGTCGCGCAGAGGATGAATTCGAGCATGCGGGCGGTGGCCCTGCGCGCTTCGCCGTCGACGCCGCGCTCGAACTGGACCACGACATTGGGATAGCAGACGGTGTGAATGGCGGCCACCAGGACCGAGAACGGGCGTTGCAGAAGGTCGATCGCCATCGAGAAGCCGGCCGCTCCGGTCGACGCCCGGCCGAGCGTGGCGATCACGATCAGGCGCAAGGTGACGGGTACGGAGAGATGAATGACGGAGGCGGCCGCAGCCATGATGCCGTAGCGGCAAAAATTGCTCCAGTCGGTCAGCATGGCGTGTCGCGACGCGCGCCGTAGCGAGGTGCGATGCACGACCAGGCTCAGGAGAAGCACCGCGCCGTAGCTCGCGGCCATGCCGCACAGCGTCGCTGCAGCCGTGCCGTGGAGCAGCGCGCCCGTGACGGCGCCGGTCAGAAGCACGCTGGCACGCAGGATCAGGAGGACGGACGCGGTCCCCAGCCGATCGGACACGCGGACGATCATGAAATAGAGGTCGGTGGCGCCTTGCAGCACGGCCATCGCCAGCGCGAGGGCGACGACGCTCGTCTCGAGCGTGCCCAGCAGTCCCGCCACGCCGCCGACGAGCAGCAGCACCAGCGCGCTGAGCAGCCCGGCGCTGAACAGCGAGAACCGCAGGCGCGCGGCCTCTTCTCCGGAAGCTGCGGCGAGGAAACGAACACCGGCCAGTTGCAGCCATTCGAACACGAAGACGCAGGCCAACTGGCTCGTCGCCAGCGCCAGCGAGAACGAGGTGTACTGGGCCGGCGAGAGGATATGGCTGACGGCGAAGATCAGAATGATCGCGGACGCACTCTGGTAGATATAGCTGCCGAATGCGAGCAGGCTGATCATGTCTGGCAATGCGTGAGAAAGAACATGGCGGGATGGTTGGGGGCCATTGGCGGCATCTGCGTCAGCGTGGCTATGTGCGAGGCGTGCCGCGGCCGCGCGTGAGCTCGTCGTAGACGTTGCGATAGCCGGCGACGACGTCGTCAAAAACCCATTTGTCGATGCCGGACTTCAATCGCTCGCTCATCTCCACGATCTGCTGCGGCGCTTCGATGATCGCCGAAATGCTCTTGGCGATCGAGGCGGGATCGGGCGACGTCAGCCAGCCGGTCACGCCGGGCTTGATCGCTTCCTGAATGCCGCCGAACGGCGTGCCGAGCAGGGGTTTGCAGGCGGCCTGCGCGTCGGCGACGACGAGCGGGCAGGGATCTTCCCAGACCGAGGGTACGACCACGACGTTCACCTGTTCGTAGAACTGCTTCGGCTGTACGAAGCCGAGAAATTCGATCCGTGCATTCGGAGCGAGCGCCTTGAGCTGCTTCTGCTGGCTCTCGGTTGTGTGGCCTGCGATGACGAGCCGAAACCGGTCAGGCGGAATCGTCGCGATGGCGCGAACGAGATTGTAGATGCCCTTCTCTTCGGTCAGGCGTCCGATGAAGCCGAACGTGACGGTGCCGTCGACCATCGCGGCGTCTGCGTTGCCGACGTCGGCGGTCGAGGCGTTTCGAATGACGATCTTCAGCGGTGTCTGCGTGAACAGGCCGAGCTGGGTATGGATGTCGAGAATGCGTTGGCTGACGCCGACGACGGCGTCCAGATGTCGCGTCGCCCCGCGACGGCGAAGGGTCAGGATCTGACAGCTCATGCAGCTCGACTCGCAGGCATGTCCGTCCGAGAAGCGCGAGCAGCGCGGGCAGGTGAGATAATAGTCGTGAAGCGTGTGCAGGACCGGAATGCCGAGCTCGGCGGCGGTCCGCCACACCGCGGTCGTCAGGCCGGAGAGATTGTTCGAGTGCAGGATGTCAGGCTTGAAGGCCTTGATGCGCGCCGCAACGAGCTCCGACATTGTCTGCCAGTCCTCGATCGCATGCCAGATGCCGCGCACCGGTGAGCTATGCTGCTTGGCGAAAGGGAAATAGATGTTGTGTACGGGCGCCGAATACACGTCGATGCCGTTGCAGGTCTCCATCTGCTGGTTCGATGCGGACGCGGCACGTATCACTTCCACGCCGTCGTTCTGCCCGACCAGGGTCTCGGCGAGGCGGCGGACGAACGTTTCCGCGCCCCCGACCACCTTCGGTGCCAACGGCGTCGGATAGAGGGATGACGTGATAAGGATCTTCATCGAAAAGGTCTGTCCAGCTATCCTGCCAAATGGCTTTGCTGAAATCTCCGTTTCGGCTTATTGCCGGTTGGTTCGATTGTTGTTCAAATAGACGTCCAAATATTGTCCTGTCACTGAATCCGCCGAAAACCTCTCGGCAAATCCTGGCTGCGGAGGCCGCGAGACTTTCCAGTGTGACCTCTCGTTGACGGCCTTCAGCATCAATTCTCCCAGTCGCTTATGATCGCTGGGCTCGTAGGACCCAACCATATTGGAAAACCCCGCGATCTCGGGAATCCCGCCGGCCGTCGAGCAAATCGTCGCTCGGCCGGCGTTGATGCTTTCGATCAACGTGCGCGGCAGCGGCTCCGGCCAGACCGAACTCACCAGGCAGACGTCGATGCTGGCATAGAATTCAGCTGCCTTGGCAAAGCCAAGCCATTCGACCTTCTTTCCGCTGCGGCTTTTTAGCCCCCGCACGTAATCCTCAAGCCCTTTTCCGGCGATTTTCAGTTGCCAGCCCTCGTCGGGAAGCTGCTTGGTCGCCTTGAGGACTACCTCGATACCTTTTTCAGCCTCGAGCCGCCCGATGAACCCGAATATCAGATCATCCGAGCTCGAAGCTGGTGACGGCACCACGGAGCTCGGATCGGCGATGTTGAAGATGACGCGGCCATCGGTGCCGGGGAAATATTTCAGCCTGGTGTGCTGGTCGAGCACGAATTGGCTGTTCGAGACCACCGCATCGACCATACGCGAGGCCAGCAGATAAGGCGACGTCATGGCGGCGCAGACGGTGCAGCGCTGCGCGCATGTCGCATCGCCCCGAAACAGCGTCGATCGTTTGCAGAGCAGGGAATAGTCGCGCAGGGTGTGCACGATCCTGATGTTGCGCCGCCTGGCTTCCGACCACAGCGAGACCGAGAAGCCCGTGAGGTTGTTGGTGTGGACGACGTCGGGCTTCTCGATGTCGAGAATTTCGGCGAACCGCGCCGCGGATTTGCGATTCCATGTGTCCTTGAGATGCCACTTCAGGCGCTGGACCGAGGAGGGCTTCCTGTCGTTGCCGAACGGCCAGTAATCGTTGTCCATCGGCACGCGGTATACGCGCACGCCCTTGAGTTCGTCGATCGTTCGTTCCTGCTTGTTCTGAAGGCAGACCACCGACACCTGATGGCCGCGCTGGACGAACGCCTCCGCGAGCAGCGACACAGACACTTCGGCGCCCCCGATGATCTCGGGCGGATAGAGCGTGTTAACGATCAGTATTTTCAAGGATAGCCTCGGATTAGCAGCCCGCCGCAGCGTCAGTTCGATGGCCGGATCTCGAAATCCGGCACGGCCGTGCCCTTGACGCTGACAAGCAACGGCGTTGTCGATAACGCCGTCCAGGCGCCGGCGGCAGGGCCCGGCGCTTGCTGACATACATATCTGATCTCGGCATTGGGTTCCGCATTTTTTAATCGAACTTCGAAGCGCTTCGACGCAGTCTCCGACCAAAGCGCGAGTTTCGTTTCCGATCCACTGTCACTGCGAATCTGCACGACGCCGGGCGCCGGCGTGGTTCGCGTTGCCTTCAGGCTGGTGCGGATGAAGGCCCAGCTTTCGCGAATGGAACACACGGCAGGCTTCGGCGAATTGTCGAAATGATAAATGCCGAAATTGTCCTCCAGTTCACCAGGTTTCGTCCCGCTGTCCTTCAGCTCGTAGAGCCATATCCCCTTGAGCCAGGGACCGGCGGTCGAGGCCCAGAGGATGATCTGCGCCATGTTGTCGGCGGCAAGCTGCTCGGTCACGCCGCATTTCGCGCTTGGTGTCGGCCAGCCCGTTTCGGTCAGATAGATCGGATAGTCGGGATTGCCGGTCGCCTGTGCGACGCGTTGATGAAGATTTTGCAGCCGTTCGATCGCCTCAGCTGCGGTCCGCCCGGCCGGTGACAGGCAATGGTTGTAGATGTGAATGGACATCCCGTCCGCGATACGAAGCAGGTCGGTCTTCAGCAGGGCGTCGGTCCATTTCCAGCCAGGATCGTCGCCCAGCGCTCCGACCACGAAGGGCGCGGACGGCGCCGCCTGCTTGACCGCGGGCTGCACCGATCGGGCGAGCGTCACATAATTTTCGACGGTGAACAGCGGCTCCGCGCGCGCTCTGAGATTGTACTCGTTCCACAATTCGAAGATCGGCTGCCGTGATGCGACCGCTTGTGCGGCTGCCGCGGCATAGGTGACGAATCTTTGGCGCGCTTCGTCGGTCGTCGGCGGATCGGAATTCGGGACGAGATGATGCCCGGTCCCGAGAATGAGCAGCGGGATTCCGACGCCGGATCTGATCTGGGTCTCGAGGCGACCGTTCAGGGCATTGGAGCCGAGCCGCTTGCCGGGCAGCTCGAAATCCGACCAGGGGAAGTCGTCACGGAACGAGGTGACCCCCAGCTCCTTCATCTGCTTGATGGCGGTCGCGGGCACATAGCCGCGGGCGCTGGTGACGCCGCCGAGGCCCTGGTGCGTGCCGACGCCCAGCAGGAAGCGCTGATCGAGCGGCTGCGCATTCTGTGCGTCTGCAGGATATGAGAGGCCGGCCGCGACGCAGAGCCCGCACATCAACATCCGGAAACGACGCAGGGCGCGTTTCCTGTTTTGCTCGGTCACGCTCGTGTCCACTCCTGCTCGCGTCAACCCGACAAGGCTAATATTCTTCTGTGGCCCCAATGGGGTGGGGCCGCCTTGTCTGCACGCTCGTCATTGAGCGCGCTGAGTTGGGCTATTTGGAGTTCACGACCACCGAGCTGATGTTGTCCGCGTTGGCGGTTGCTGCGTTCAGCGGGGCCATGAGCTTGATGAATTCGGTCGACGGCGATTCCGCCACCGAGATCACGTCGTGATCGCGCATCCTGAACGTATCCGCCTGGAACCAGCCGTCCGGCTTGCTCATGTCGAACTTGTAGACGGCAGGGACCGACTTCGTCGGGAACTGGGATACGGCGATGCCGATCTTCTCCAGCAGCGGCTTGGGCTCGAAACGGTAGACGTAGATCGACTTGGAGTCCGCACGGTTGCCGTCGAGGCCGCCTGCCTTCGCGATGGCTTCAGCCAGCGACATGTTGTCGTTCTCGAACGAGAAGCGGCGATTGTTGGTGCCGCCGATCGATCCCGGCGACGGCGTCGAGCCGAACACCATGTAGACGCGCGGAATGCGGGTCAGGAAGACGACGTCGCCCGGGGCGAGCAGCGCATCCTCGTTGGGGTTGTGCACGACCGAGGACATCGTCTCGCTGTAGGTGCGGCCCTCGCGCTTGATCGTGATCGTGCTCTCGTAGGACGGATATTTCGGGCCGCCGGCGCGCGCGATCGCGCCCATCAGGCGAATCCCGCCCGGATCGACCGGGAAGCGGAGCGGCGAGTTGACTTCGCCGAGCACGCTGATCTGGTTGCCGCGCTGTTCCGCCACGCTCACGACGGCCTGCGGGTCGATGGCGCGGTCCTTGAGACGCTCGCGGATGATGTTCGACACGGCGCGCGGCGTCAGCCCTGCGACCTTGATCGATCCAGCGTAGGGGATGTTGATGTTGCCGGACTGGTCGACCTGCTGTCGCGGAATGTCCACGAAGTTGCCCGGCCGCACGCCTGCTTCGCGCGGAATGAACAGGCCGCCTGCCTGCGCTTCATACACGGTCACGGTGACGATGTCGCCGATGCCGATCGTGACGTCGCGGTAGTTGCCGCCGGGAAGGCGGGAGAACACCATTCCGGCGGAGTCCGTGAACGCGTTGGTCGCCTGCAGGATCGCCGGATTGACCGGCATCAGGGCATAGGCCAACGGCGCGCTCGGCTCGGTGATCAGCGCCGCATTTGTTTGCGTTGCCACGGCATCAGGAGAGTCTAACGGAATGAAGCTACCGCAACCCGCCAAGGAGAAGCTGATCGCAGCAACGGCCAGGATTCGGCTAATACCGAAATCAAAATCAAAACGTTCGGTCTTAGCCACTACTATTCCCTCGCACTCATCTAAAATCGGAATCACCGTACAAATCCCGTGCTGCGGAGTCACTGCTACGTCTTCGACTTTATGGTAAAGCACTTGTGGCTGTGACCTTATTGCCACTTGTGAACGTGGATACACGCCGAAATCTCTGTCCAAAATTTGTGCGGAACATCCTCTTAAATAAGCAGTTCGTAAACCAGACATACACGTGTCAGATCGATGTCACGATTGGGATCGCGATCGAACCAGTGAGCAGCGCGCGGCGACTGACTGCAGGTGCGACGGCATTGTCGCGAGACGACATCGCCATAAACTTCAAGTGTTGGATCCCGTCCTGAGTGATCCTGCGTTGTGTTTTCGTCGTCCTGCGCCGGGCATGGCGCCCGTGCGGACGTTCTCGCCGGGTCATCGGACCAATGTTTCTGCGACGGGATTCCACCTCCGTTAACGCTTAGATTTGGAAGCTGGCGTCACGCTGGCGTCCGTAAGGTCTTCCTAATCCTGATCCGGCTAGTGGTCGGCCAAACAATAGGAAGGCGAAGACGATGTTGCACACCGGATCACTGCTGTTCGCGGCCGGCTTTCTCACCTGCGCGATGATCGTCGCATCGGCCATTGCGTGGTCCTTCTCGGATAACCGCGTGAATGATGGCGAGTTCGCGCAGGGCGATCCCCGCCGGCTGGCCTGATCAGCCGGTCGCTACGATCGCAGATTGTTCGGGAAATCGGACTGCAACTTCGCCTGCTGCCCGGATTCGCTCATCCGCACATGCAGGACGTCGGCATAAACCTGGCTGAGCGTGCGGTGGGTCTGCTCGATGTCGTAGAGGCGGGTGAAACGCTCATATCCGGCACGGCCGACCGCAGCGAGGTCGAGCCTGGTTGCGCGTTGAAAACCTTCAACCAGCTTCTCGGCCGAGACCTCGTCGCACAGCACGCCTGTCGCGTTGTCTTCGACGATTTCCGGCAGGGCGCCGATGCGGAAGGCAATGATCGGCTTGGCCGCCCGCATCGCCTCGATGGCGACCAGGCCAAACGCCTCCCAGCGTGAGGGAATCGCGACCATGTCGGCCTGGTCGAGCTCGGCCTCGATCTGGTTGCGGTTCATCCAGCCCAGAAAAGAGACGTTGGCGGGCAGATCGCTTCTGCGGAATTTGCTGACGACCGAGGCGCCGATCAGGCGCACGTCGAGCTTGTCTCCGAGTGCACGCGCCGCCTCGATCAGGAGATCGTAGCCCTTCTGACGGTCGAGGCGCCCGATGAAGAGAACCTTGATCTTCTCCGACCGCCATTGCGCTGCGCCCTTGTCGAGCGCAGGACGCTGCTTGGAAATCCCGTTGTGCACAAGAACCAGGCGATTCGCCGCGATTCCGACCTGCTTGGCGTCGGCCTGCTCGCTTTCCGAGATGCAGACGATGCGATGGGTGAATTTCGACAGCACGAGCTCGGTGAACTTCGTCACCTCGCGGCTGAGGCGGCCGGTTTCGCGGCCGAAGGCCCAGCCGTGCGGGCAATAGACGATGCGCGAGCGTCGATAGGTGAGCCAGAGCACCGGGCGCACCACGAGCCCGGCGAACGACGAGTGCAGGTGGATGATGTCAGGACGAAGCTGCCGGACCGCGCGCATGGTTGCAAACAGCATGCGAAACAGGCCGACCGCGTTGCGTCCGTCGCGCGGAAACGTGGTGACCGCGTCGTCCTCGATGTTCACCAGGTCGCTGCGATGGTCGGAGGGGACGACATAGTTGACGTTGCCGAGGCCGAAGCTCGCGCTCTGGTGCGGATGCAGTTCGTTGAGGTAGGTCGCGATGCCGCCACGGACCGTTTCGGCGACATGCAGAATCTTCAGGCCGCTGGACAACGGTCATTCCTTCCTTGTCTTGAAGGCGCCAGATACCGGAGACGCCGGAGCTTGCAGACGCACGTCTAACCTCGCTAAGCAGCAATAATCGGGCCGCGTCATTGTTTCGCACCGTCGGATGTGGATCGGGGTGCCGGTTTGGCGAGGAATTCGAGCATCGCTGCGGCGGACTTGGCCCAGGAATATGTCATCAGGCGCTGCCGCTGCTTCTCCTGTTCCACCGGCGAGATCCCGCCGAGTTCAATTCTTTCGCGCATCCGTGCCGACAGCTGGTCCGCGTTGAGTGGATCGAAATAGACGGCGGCATCGTTGCAGGTCTCGCGCACGGCATCGGCGGAACTCGCGATCACCGGACAGGCGAAGAACATCGCCTCCAGGGGAGGCACGCCGAATCCCTCATAAAGGCTCGGAAACACGAATGCGGCGGCCCGGGAGAACAGCGCGGCAATCTCCTCGTCCTTCAGGCGCCCGGCGATGACGACGCCGGCCCTTGATTCGGCGGCCGCGCCCCCGAACACTTTGCTGTTGTCGCCGCCGACCACGACCAGCGGAAAATCGGCGCGGCCAAGCTGCTCGGCGGCGCGAATGGCCGTATCGACATTCTTGTTCTTCGTCATCGAGCCGACGAAGAGGAAGAATTGATGGGGCGCAAGACGCAGCTTGTCGATGATCGAGAAGTCGGGCGCGACGGTCGCGAAATGTTCCGCGCTGTTCGCAATGACGGGGATCGAAGCCGGATCCAGCGACAGCACCTCGGCAAGTTCGTTGCGTGAAAACGCCGAAACTGTTGCGATCGTTGCCGTGCGCGCCAGCAGATGGCCGAGCGTCCGGTGCAGGGCGAGGTAGCGCCAGCTGAAGAAGTCCGGCCGCCGGAAAACCTGCGCGTCGTGAATCACGACGAGATGGTCGCGGTGGAGTACGGGGCCGGAATTGGCGAGACTGACGAGACGGGTGCCGGCCGCGGCGCGCGCCAGATCGATCTGATCCCACGCGTGCCCCTGCAATGATCCGATCTGCTTGATGGTGATGCGGCGAAGACCTGGAAGCGTCTGCGCATTCGGCGGCGCAAGGATTTGCCACTCTGCATCCAGCAGTTGCTGCGGAGCCTCTCCGCTCGCGAGCAAGCGGTCCATCGCCTTGACGATCTCTGCCGCGTAGCGCTGCACGCCCGTGAGCGATTGTGACAGGAACCTGCCGTTGATGGAGAGTTTCAAAGTCGATCTTTTTCTTTGCGGGTTCTTGCGCGAACAATGCCCGAAGACTGAGCATCAGGCGCCGAATATACGTTCTATGACGTCTAGCACATGTGGCGCTATCGTCCGAGCATCCTTGCAGGCGGATAGCATGCGATGGTGCATGACGCCATCATGTTTCCTACACATTTCGATGCGCTTACATGAGCCGACTGATTTGATGATTGTCATGACTGTCCAAACCTTGCCTCTCATGTCCTGGTCTGGCAATGCTCCGCGGAATGAACGAGATGACAACTTTGCGGCCAGTGATCGTTACCGGCGCTGCCGGCTTTATCGGAATGCACGTTTGTGAACGGCTGTTGGCACGTGGCGAGCAGGTCGTCGGCATCGACGCAATCACTCCGTATTACGATCCCGCGCTGAAGCGCGCGCGTCTCGCAACGCTCGAACACCATCCAGGGTTCAAATTCCACAAGATCGATCTCGCAGACTTCGCCGCCGTGACGCGCGTCTTCGACGAGGTCTCGCCCGATCGCGTCGTGCATCTGGCGGCGCAGCCCGGCGTGCGCGCGTCGATCGACGATCCCATCACGAGCATCCGGGCCAATTGTGACGGCTTTGTCACCGTGCTCGAAGCCGGCCGGCGCCATGGTCTGGCGCATCTCGTCTACGCCTCGTCGAGTTCGGTGTATGGCGCCAACCGCACCTTGCCGTATTCGACCGAGCATTCGGTGAACCATCCGGTCAGCCTTTACGCCGCAAGCAAGAAGGCCAACGAACTGATGGCGCATACGTTTGCGCATGTTCACAAGCTGCCGGTGACCGGGCTTCGCTTCTTCACAGTCTACGGCCCGTGGGGCCGGCCCGACATGGCCGCCTATCTGTTCACGCGCGCGATCTTCGCGAATGAGCCGATCAGGATTTTCAATAAGGGCGACATGTGGCGCGACTTCACCTATGTCGACGACATCGTCGAAGGGGTGATCCGCACCCTCGATCGGCCCGCGGCGCCGAATCCCGCGTGGAATGCCGAGCGGCCGGAAAATTCGTCGAGCTATGCGCCGTATCGCGTCTACAACATCGGCAACAACAGGTCGGTCAACCTGATGGAGTTCGTCGAGACGCTGGAGAAGATCATCGGCAAGCCGGCGATCCGCCAGCTGTTGCCGATGCAGGCCGGCGACGTCCTGGAGACGCGCGCCGACATTTCCGCGCTCCAGCGCGACGTCGGTTTCTCGCCGTCGACGTCGGTCGCGGACGGCCTCGGCCGCTTCGTCGAATGGTACCGGAAGTACCACGGCGTCTGATCCCGCGGGCCCGCGGCACCTGCGTGTCGTCCGGGAACGCCGGCTCTTAAGCCGGTTCTTGCGCTGGTTCTTCCGCTTTTGACCGCCGGCGGCCTTGTCAGCGGGCGCGAACGGTGGTTATCCCGTCCCTCTGAACCTCTTTGACCCCGAACCAGGCGCGGGCCCATGGCTGAGCGGATCGCTCTCATCACCGGCGTGACCGGTCAGGACGGCGCCTATCTCGCCGAATATTTGCTGTCGCTCGGCTATGTCGTGCACGGCATCAAGCGGCGCTCGTCCTCGTTCAACACC
>NZ_JASAUS010000087.1:0-39427 GCF_029953005.1 Bradyrhizobium sp. Mp27
CTCTTATGGATAGTTGCTGCGTAAGCCGGCACCAGCGTGTCGAGCTCGCCAAACTCATAAATGACCGAGCGGCCGTCGAAGCTTGCGGTGAGTTCGCTGTCTTCGGAACTGTCGATATAACCGATGTCACCGTTATAGACCTCCTTGTCGTAATCGTTTTCGATCTGCATCACTTTGTCGCCGGGCGCGAACGTCCAACCAAAGCGCTTGACCTTGCGCTCGCCGGCGGGGTTCAGAGCCGTCTGCAGTTCGATGTTTAGCGAGCGCGCGCCGACGCCGCCGAGCAATCGCTGCCCCAATGCCGCGCGAGCCGCCGGTCACCAAAACGCCTTTGTCATTCAGTCTTCCCATTACGTCAAAGCCCACTCCTGTCGTAAGCCATCGTACGATCTGCCGACTGAGATGCCCGGAGACGAGGCGGCACGTCAACATGTGTTCGCCTGAGTGTTCACGATGGCTTGATAGCGGGAAGGCCTGCAACCTCGCGATATGCTGAGAATCGGCACGAATGAAGCAGGGCGTCACCTCCGGGCACGACGCCACCGGGCGATTCGGGGCGTTGTGCAATACCCGTTTTCGGTTGATCTTGTAAAGACGAAGGTGGCGATCCCGCGCGCGGCGACAGTAAACTCTCCAGCACAAACTTGATTCTTGTTGATGCAAAACGTTGGCGACGACAAGGCGGCGCTCGCCTACCAGCGCAATGCAAAACTCTCAGGCCTTCCTACCGGCCTTAAAGATCTCGACGCCAAGATGGGAGGCCTTCAGCCCTCCGATCTCATCATCATTGCCGGGCGGCCTGGCATGGGCAAGACGTCGCTCGCTACGAATATCGCGTTCAGCGTGGCGCGAGCCTACCAAGCACCGCGGGAAGGCAGTAGTTCTACGCCGGAGATGTCGGGCGGCATTGTCGCCTTCTTCTCGCTTGAGATGTCCACCGAGCAACTCGCGACGCGTGTCATAGCCGAGCAGTCGGAGATCTCGTCTTCGAACATCAGGCGCGGGGATATCTCCGAGAATGATTTCGACGCGCTCCTCGTGCAACGCCGGCAAGAGATTCGCCTTATTCCGCTGTACATAGATTCGACCGGTGCCGTGACCGTCGGCCAGTTGGCGGCGCGCGCCCGTCGCTTGAAGCGACAGCGTGGCCTCCACTTAATCGTCGTCGACTATTTTCAACTCATGCAGGCACAATCCATCGTGCCGCGCCGAACCGCGTGCGCGAGGTGACCGAGATTACGACCGGCCTGAAGGCCCTCGCCAAGGAGCTCAACGTGCCGATCATTGCCTTGTCGCAATTGTCGCGCCAGGTCGAGAACCGGGAAGAGAAGCGTCCGCAACTGTCGGACCTGCAGGAGTCCGGTTCGATCGAACAGGATGCTGACGTCGTGCTTTTTGTCTTCCGCGAGGAGTATTACCTGAAAGGTCAGGAACCGGCGGCCGGGACCGATGCGCACATCAAATGGGCGGCAGAGCTCGAGGCATCCCGCGGGAAGGCCGAAATCATCATTGGGAAGCAGCGCCACGGGCCGACTGGCACTGTCAATCTGTCATTCCAGGGTGAATTCACGCGATTTTCCGATCTCGCCGCTACGCATCCGGTTCCTTATCGTCCGTCGCCGTGAAGTCCGCACTCATCGGCTGAATGCGTCGCATTGGCTACCGGAGTACCGGGCGGCGAGCTCGCTCAACGAACTCAACAAAGGCGTCGAGATCGATGGGCAGGCTTTCTTTCCACTCTCTCGTCTCCCGTACTGAACCCCTGCACCAGTCGGGACGATGGGATTCATCCGGAGCGGGATGCGTCTGCCGAGTATTGCGCGTTCGATCTGGACGGCAATATCGGTTGATTCACTCAGGCGGCCAAAGTCGTTGTCGATTGTTGGCAGGCGAGGAGATGGACAGAGGTTGGCCGATACGATCGGGGTGGCGCGTCAGAATAGTTTAACTGCCAGGGCGAAGAATGAGAGAGCGAACTGCTATTTCGAGGGGCGCCGACAGCAGCCGCTACAGTTTGCATTTTTCGCATGATCCAGTGTCCGGCGCAGGCCCTGATACTGCCATGTACTGATGCAACTGGTGCTTGAGCCCCCTGGAGAGATTATTATGGCAAAGCCCCCTCGAATCGTCCTCACGCCGTTCTTCCGCCCTCGCGATGAAGGCGCTGAGGAGCAAGAGATGTACGTGGCGGGATTCGTCGATGAAGAGGACGAGGCGTGGGGGACGCTGATCCCACTGGAGGCGAAGGTGGTCGAGCAAGCCGTTTTGGGGCATTAGACATTCGGGGTTTGGTGCAACTCCGACGGACGCATCCAATCGGAGCCAAGTAGCTACGGGCTATTCGAATACCTTCTCGAGAAAGGTCAGTTGAAGGAAACGCCTCTCGACGAACTGGTTGTCGAGGCCATCGAAGAGGGCAGGAATGAACCAAATGATGACATCATTGACATGTTCGAGACCCTGCATGAACGGCTTTTGCGCGCCGCGAGCGCGGTCGCTGATGAGATTGCGCGGCGCAGGCGATGAAATCCCGGCGCGCGAGCGCTGAGTGAAAGAGGATCTTGGGTACCTTTGCTACCTGGCCGAGCGAAGGAGACCAGACCGCGCCACCCGCGGGCACGGCATTTTGGGAGGGCTTCCGCCAGATGGAAGCCTGTACTTGTGAAGAAGTAGGGGCGGAATCCTACGCGAAGGAATCGGCCATCAATACTCGCCCGTGAAGTTTATTTACTCCCAGCCGAGTGGTGAGACGTGGGCATCGGGCCGTATGGTGTTTGGCATCGTCGCCACCCTGGCCGAGTTCGAACGGGATTACCGCCAGTGGCATATCCGGAGATCACAATTCAGAATTGTCTCGCGCCCGCGTGCGCGATTTTGACCATCGATCCTTCCATCATTCGCCATCGATCCGGCCGCGATCATTACGGGCCATGTGAGCTTGACCAAGAAACGCGGTCTCCAGGCGCGCTGCGGGCGGCGATCTTGATGCCAGAGATGATGCGAAAAGGCTTGGAGCGCGACAACGAGACCAACCTCTACCAGGTTCTTGGCGTCACCGATGTCCTATCAGAATCCGTAAGATCGTTCAGCCCAGCGCAGCAGCACGCGCGCATCCCGATCGGGTAAGACCACGCGCTGGTCACGCAGGCCCTTGGCGATCGCTTGACCAACCTCTGGCTCAACCCGATTACCATGGGTCATCAAGAAGAACCAACCAAATGGGACGCCGACCTTACGGTCGATGGCTTCAACGCGATCCATCAGGATATGAACCGAGGCGTCGCCAGCGATGAGCCTCTCTTTCGGCAGATGCAGCGGGCGCGGCACGAATCCGATCTCGCGTGTGCCTTTATCGTCGTAGTCGTAAATGTCGAGCGCCCAATGCGCGTAGACCCGCTCGGCCGAAGCACTTGATTCTTCCCAATCCTGGAAGAAGCGATTCTCTCGTGGCACGAACTCGAACCAGTCCGGCACCAATTCAAGAAACGGCGTCTCGGTCGTTCCCTGGCGTGTCACTTCACGCACCACACGGCGTTCCATCTCTGGCCGCTGCGCCTCGCGTTTCTCGCGCTCGAGGCGGGCGCGCCGTGTCAGAAAACTGCGGACGTGTGTCACATTGCTGCCTGAACGCCCGAGCATCCGATAGAGCGGCCCAGCGAGTATCTTGTCGTCTGAGATATCTTCGTGCGTGATCCATGACGGATCGAGCAATTCGTCCTTGCCCCAAGGGTGGTATGTCGGATTGACGATCGGTCCCGCACGCCATTCGACTTCCCGGCCGAGACGGATTTGCACATAGTCCGCCGCGCCCGGTCCAGTTGGCGCGAAGGCGTACACGCTATTGCCATGCCATTCCGAGATATGAAGGTCGCTCCCACGCAATCGCGTCCAAACGGCGCCAATATCGCCGTTGTCCTTGGCAAGCTCGGCTTCCATCCATGGCCGGTATTCTGCGATCCGTGTCCCGTCGGCGGCGATCACCGAGCGCGTGTCGCGCCAATACTGGTCGTCAGTGTCCGCCGTCGAAAACGGAAATCCCGGAAACGCCTCTGTGAGCGCGGCCGCCAGCGCCGCTTCATCAGCTCCGGCCGGAAGACGTGCGAGAACCGCCTCGATCGAGGCGGGATCGGGCAGTCGCACCGGGATGTTCTCCGAAGCCTTATCCATGATTTGATCCTATCATCGGAGGTTGTCGAAATTCTGCTCGTTTGCTAGCGCGCCCTATTCACCGCGCGTTCAATCTCGTCCATCGACGCGAGGATCTGCTCGAACTGAGGAGCCTCGCCGAAGATCATTGGTGTCATGTTCGCATAGTCACGCGCAAGCGCATCGATCATTGCGGCGGTCGGCACGAGCGCGAACGATCCGGTCACGGCCGAGACGAGATCGTAATCAGGCCGGTTGAAGAACATGAGAGCATGACGGACGCAGTCGGGCCCCAATTCGGCATCTTTGACCGCCGACCGGCCGACGTCGGAGGCGAAAAGGCAATACAGGTCGTAGAAGTGCCGCGAAATGCGCTGGCCTTCCTGGCGCAGGTCACCGCGGCGCTCGAACCAGCGGCGCAGCCCGTGAGCGATCACGATTTTGTCCCAGAACGTGCGCTCGGCGTCGATCGTCGTGACGTTCGGCACCGTCAATTCGAGGCCTGCCACGTCGTCGGCAATGTAATGATGGATATTCGCGGGGTGGTTAGGGTCAAGCGCCGACTTCGCTCCGGACTCGATTCGCACTGCCGGCCGCACATAGGCCTCGTCACGCGGCTCGACCTCGGGATACCAGACGAGAAGCGTCTGCCCGTCGGCATCCGACTCGTCGATCTCGACACGTCCGCGTCCACTTGTCGCTTCGGCGAGATGTTCGGTCAGGAAAGCGTATAGCGGACCGCTAATGTAGCTACGGCAAGCGTCCCTGATCGCATCCAGCCGAGTGCGGCGTTTCTTGTTCGACAGGATCTCGAGTTCTTCGACGGAAGCAGACTCGTTGAGATCGTTGCGAAACACCGTTACATCGATGTCTTCGGAAAATCTTTCGATCAGCCCGTAGGCCTTCGATAGCGACGTCCCGCCCTTGAAGAGAAGGCGCGGACCTCCTGCGGGCCGTTCGTGATAGAGTGCATTGAGGGTCCAGCAGACCCAAAAATCCTTCTCGACGTTTCCGATCGGCGCACCGAGCCGGTTCGCCGTCGTCAGGAAAAGATCGAGCTTCTCGCCGGGTGCGGCGGAGATGACCTCCTTGTAGGCTGCACCACTCACGAGTGATCCTCCGCAGCGTCGTCAGATTCGAGCAAGGGCCTGAGAAAGTCCTGCATCCAGATCGGCATAGCTGAAAGACCTGCACGGAGATCGTCGCGAATCTCCTTTCCATGCTGCGGGTTTGCGAACAGCTTGCTGAGAACGTTCTCTACTGCCTGTCGATCCTCCTTCCCCGTCATCATATCCTGCATCCAATAGAGCGCCTGAACGACGCGCATGCCCGGACGTCCGGCCCAATAGAGACGGCTAGGTGCCGCTGACTTGAAATGGATGACCTGCTTTCCAAGCGTGATCGGCTTCAGGCGAGCGTCGACCAGGACCTCGATGCGCGCCGGCACGGCCGTGGTGAGGCCGAGATCATTCGCGGCAGTCATCCCGTCGACCACGACGCGGGCCTGGTCGCGGCGCGCCACAGCCCTGATGACCGCGCGATAGTCGGGGACCATCGGCTTGCCTGTGAGGTTGCTCTTTCGCGGCCGGTCGTAGAGCCCGCGGTCGATGCGGCGCAACTCGCCAGCCGCAACGAGACGTTGCAACGTCTTGTCGACGGCCGCGCGACTACCGAGATCAGCGAAATCACCGGGTGTCCATACCTCTGTCGGCGTTGCGTCGATGCGGGCAATGAGCCGCGGCCGGAGGTCTGTGGTTGGTTGATCAAGCATGTCCGAAATATGATGCAAATTTCGGTCGACGGCAAGATCGTCCGTCCGAACTATGCGACATTTTTCGGACATTCCTTTCCTGAAAAAAGCTCCTTCAAGGCGATGAGGATCAGCAAGCACATCTATAAGTAATTGATATAAAATGCTAATTTCTGGCTTTCTGGCTTTCTGGCTTAATCTCAACCGGTGCCG
Organism: Bradyrhizobium sp. Mp27; assembly: GCF_029953005.1. Taxonomy (NCBI): domain Bacteria; kingdom Pseudomonadati; phylum Pseudomonadota; class Alphaproteobacteria; order Hyphomicrobiales; family Nitrobacteraceae; genus Bradyrhizobium; species Bradyrhizobium sp. Mp27. The sequence goes on from NZ_JASAUS010000087.1 coordinate 6,110, forward strand.
GGTGGCTGCCTGCGGCCCGGCAGGGCAGGTAGCCACCAGAGCGAGTACGGACGCGGAAGGCTCGCAGGGGGATATTTCAGACATACTGCTGCGACCGGCGGATGCCGGTGGCAAGTCTTGTTAAATTCAGCTCGCCGAATCAGGCTATCCCGCTGCTCGGGACGTTGCCGACGCAAATTTCGATGCCATCGTTAGTCGGCTGCGAATACTGAAAATCATTGCATGTGCAAACGCCCGCCGCGCCAAAGCAGATGCTCCATTTGAGCTCATAGTTGATGCCGAGCACATTGAAAAAACTGCGGCCGTTGGCGGATCAGTTCGACCTTGGGGACCAATACCTCTCGGCCCCCGGTGGTGAGCCGCTCAAATCGGCGATCATTTCGGCCCACGACAAGCGCGACGACCAGCCAGTCGTGCTCAAATACTGGCAAAAGACCGGCTCAGCGGTCGACGATGATCTTCGTGAAATTTGGCAGCATGAAATGCGCCAGGCACAGCGTGTGCTCGCCTATCCAGGCGCCGACAAGGTCATCGTCGAACTGCTGCGGTACGGCGACGGTTGGACTGCCATCCGCGATCTGGCGTCTGAGTTTGCCGCCGTAAGAGACGATGCCAAGGAAGGCCGAGTCGATTTCGAGGCCATTCATCTGCAGTTTCTGGCAGCTCTGCCGAGTGCCCTGGCGGAGGCGGTTCATGCCCTCTTTGCATCCAGCTTCGAAGGGTTGAGCGAGGACGCGCTGCTGTTCATTGAACGCTTGGACACACAGGGAAACGTCGAACTCAAATCTGTTCAGGCGGAAGCCCTCAGCAGAGCCGGTTGCGACGTAAGCAAGCTGCTGGAAGAGATCCTCGGCACACCCGATCATGACAAGGAGACCATTAGGATTGGCTCGGGCGATCATAGAACTCTTGCCGGCTACGACGGCGTCCGCGCTCACCAACACGCTAAGCGGAACCGGCAAGCTTTCCCCAGAAGATCTTGATGAACTGGGCGACGTCCGAACGCTCCAAGCAGTGAAGCCTTGGCTGTCGTCCTTCATGAAAGGAGCCGAAGGTAGCTGATCTGGTTCGAACGCTCTTTTCGGGATCGAAATTAATGCTGTCGCCGGCCGAGATAATCTACTGGCTCAGAGCTGAGCGCCGAAATAGCGCAGTCTCTCTGGATACTGAATTAGTTATTTCTGGAACCCATTTCCGCTCGAGCGACACGAAAGCCAGCCTGCCTTGCGACGAAGTAGACAAACGAAACCGAAGCAGAATGACAATGACTTGGCGAAGATCCGACGTTACGAGCTGCGGCAGCTGCTCCGGCTCTATTGTTAGTGGATCACTATCGCCCGAGAGAGTCGAGCGTCGGCACTTAGGTCCGTCGCCACTGTCGAGCCCGCCGATGTCACCTATTCGGACATAAGCGTAAGAAGTGCTAGGCGGCCCCTCCCTGCCGGTCGGTCACGCTCTAGCCGCAAGCGCGCGCTCGCGGCCGGAGCCGCGAAGCGTCTCCGCCCTTCGGGTGACGATCGTTGCCGCTTACTGCTTCTGCCTGCTCCGCGCTTCTGTCCGAAAGTCGGACCGAAGCGCGCGGCACGATGAGTGATCCAGGCGATAGTCGACAGCGAGACTCGGCAACGAACGGATGCCTGCGGCGATGACCGATTGGACCACCGCGCCAATATCCTCGCCGCTAACGCATTTTTCGCTTTGACCTAATTCGCGACGCGAGACTAGCAGCCGAGGGCGACGCCTGAATCTGCTGCCGGGAAAAGAGCGCGCCCCTGGGCGCTGACCACTCGGAGCAAGCCTCGATCCCGCTCTCCATGGATGGCTTTCCTGGTCCTCCGCCCGGCCTTCCACGATCAACCCCCAAGGGGTCGGCTATGCAGGGCATGCCGCCGCTGCGCCTACGGCTCCGCGGTGATCGCGGCCGGTTGAGGACACTGACGCCATCGAGCGGGGATCGGCCTCGCTCAAGATGGAGCCCTCAAATGTCACACGATCTTTCGCTGGCCCAGTCCAGCGCTTTCGAGCTCGCCCGCACCCTGATGGTCCCGGTCACTCTCTTCAAGGTCGACGGAGGTACCTACGGCGTGCTGCCGAGCGACGAACTCGACGATGCCGATGTCGTGGTCGTGCACGAATACGATCCGCACGACTTCGGCCCGGCTCAATGAGCCGGGTTTTCTCTTTGGGTGCCGCTTGCGAGCGGGCGGCGGCAAGGGAGGCTGCCGCCGCGGCTGGCCGACGCACCGACGCTGGGTGCCCCGCATAATTCATCAATTGCCAGCCGCGCCCTTGCCCCCTTCGCTCTTCGCGGCGGGGACTAGCGGGTCCCGCAAGGTGCGGGACAAGGAAATTCAAACGGGAAAGGTCGGCGCGCGGCAGTACGCCGGGAAGCGGAGATGGAAAAGAGGGATATCGAAGAGCTGAAAAATCGCGTGGCCTGCGCCGCTGTGCTTGAGAAGGCCGGATTTGCGATCGATCTGAAGGAGAGCACACGCAAGGCCGTCAAATATCGCCGCGGCGGCGACATCATCATCGTGATCCATCAGGGGAGGGGCTGGTTCGACGCGCTGTCGGACGCCAGAGGCGACGTCTTCTCGCTGGTAGAACATCTCGACGGCATCGACTTTCCCGAGGGGCTGCGGCGAGTGTCCGATCTGGTTGGCTTTGTGCCGACGGAGCCCATCTGGTCCCGAGAATCCCGCACGCATGACTCTGATCTTGGTGCTGCAGATCGCTGGCGGGCCCGGCGCTCGCCTTGGCCAGGTTCTCTCACCTGGCGCTATCTGCGCGAGGAGCGTGGCATTCCGGAAGCCGTCATCCGTGCTGCGCTTCGGCACGACCGGTTGCGCGAAGGCCCTTACGGCAGCATGTGGGCGGCCCATCTCGACAATGACGGCGTGGTCACGGGCTGGGAGGAGCGCGGTCCAGAGTGGCGCGGCTTCGCCACCGGCGGCGATAAGGTGCTGTTCCGATTCGGACCGGCGAATGCGACCCGGCTTTGCATCACCGAGGCCGCGATCGACGCCATGAGCCTGGCTGCGATCGAAGACCAGCGGCCGGATACTCTTTATCTAAGCACCGGCGGCGGCTGGGCGCCGGCCACGGTCGCCGCCATTTGCGCGCTGAGCGCGCGGCCGGGCGCGCGGCTCGTCGCGGCGACCGACAACAATCGGCAGGGAGAGGTCTATGCCGATCGCCTCGCGGCCATCGCGCAGGAGGTGGGCTGCGACTATGAGCGGCTGCGGCCCGCGCCGGAGGATTGAATGAACAGCTGCATCCGAGCAGCAAGAGGAAGAAGGAGGGGGACGAGAAAAAAACCCGGCTGCCGCATGCCCGCCGACCGCGTCAAGGGTGAAGCTTCGCCCGCGTGCCGCGGCCCTTGACCCGGCCGATCGGAGAGGCGGCTGCGGAGGAGGGGTCAGGAAGGGCTGAAGACGATGGCGAAATCGGAAGGATGAGCCGCGCTTCCGGCCCGACGAGGCTGAAAGGAGCCCGCTCATGACCCTCTCTCCGATCCGCAAGGTCTATCAGGGCATCGCCGACCGCCGGCAGATGTTCCGCATGTTCGATCGCCACGCGCAGCGGCCGAACCGCTCCGAGAACGACGACAGCGCTCTTTATCGCGGCGAATGGTTCGAGATCGGCCTGGCCGACCACGACTATATGTTTGAGATCCTGCCGCCGCTCTGGATGAAGGCGGAGATGTTCGCGTTGCGCGAATTCCTCACCGGCAGCATCACCGGCGTTTTCTACGCGCTGAGGATCGACGGCCGACCGCGCTACTTCCACGGCTATTGCGATCTTCGCGGCAGGAACTCGCCGGATCGGATGCGCGCCGCAATCATCGAACGCGAATCGCGGCCCGTGAAGGCGATGACGCGCGAAGAGCGGCTCGAGCACATCTGGTCGAGCGTGCATGACGATTATCGCGGCTACGCTGGAGACCGCTGGGCCGAGCATCTGCGTGGCGAGCGCACGGTGCTGGTCTATGGCGGCCAGCGCGGCACGGTGCTGAAGCTGCTCGACCAGCTGACCGACGCGGAGATCGCGGCGAAGCTGCCGGTGCATCTGCGCTATCTGCCTGACGCGATCGCGGCGTGAGGGAGGTGGTGATGTTCACATTCCCCATCCCCGCCGTCCGCACGGTGATCGAACGCGGAAAATCCGACGCCGCCGCCAATGGCGGGTTCCGCAATCCCTATTACGGCCTCAAGCCTGGTGAGGGCGAGAAGCCTAGCCTCTGGCTTGTCGGTGACAACGGCGTCTACATCATGTCGAACGGCAAGCTCAGCGACGGCGGTCGCCCGCTTGTGGTCTATTCCGAGGAATGCCATCCGGTCGGCAATCCGGACTGGTTCGACTACAAGCGCCGCCATTTTGGCGGCGATGACGGCATCGAGTTCATCGAGGCTGAGCGGATCATCCCTCTCATCAATCGTGATTTTCGATACACGCATCTGCGCCTGCAGCTAAGCGAGGCAGACATCTCGCTGTCGCTCATCGTGCGCTAGCGCCTCCCATCCCCCAATCCACCGTGACCATCCGCACCCGCCGAGGCAGCTCGGCGGGACGGCGGCACGCGCCCTCAAGGAGAAATTCTCATGGCGCAAGACGATCCCTTCACCCTCGACCTCTTCGGCAATACAGCACTGTCGTCCGGCCTTGACCTCGGGGTCACCGCTTTCGCCGGCGGCCTCACCGCCCGGCCGGACCATGACGATGATCCCGATCCATCGACGCCGCCGCCCACGACGCCAGTCGCGGCGGCCGCGGTTTCATCCGCTCGCCGTGCGCGCGGCGCGAACTTCCATCTCGCCGGCGACCGCACCCTGGCGAAGGGCTGGAAGGATCGCGCGCGCGACAATATCGCCGCGATCGGGCTTGCCGCCGCCATCGAGGCCGATGAGCGGCCGGCGACCCTCACGGAGCAGGAGCAGCTCATCCGCTTCACCGGATTCGGTGCGTCCGAGCTCGCCAACTACGTATTCCGTCGCCCGGGCGAGGCCGAGTTTCGCAAGGGATGGGAGGCGATCGGATCAGATCTTGAGGATGCGGTCGGCGATCTCGACCATGCCTCGCTCGCGCGCTGCACCCAGTACGCGCATTTCACGCCCGAGTTCATCGTCCGAGCCATTTGGACAGGCCTGCAGCGTCTGGGCTGGCGCGGCGGCCGCGTGCTCGAGCCCGGCATCGGCACGGGGCTGTTTCCTGCGCTGATGCCGGAAGGGTTTTGTGACCTCTCTTATGTCACCGGGATCGAGCTCGATCCTGTCACGGCGCGCATCGTGCGTCTGTTGCAGCCGAGGGCCCGGATCATCGCCGGCGATTTCGCGTGCACGGCGCTGCCCGCAAACTTCGATCTCGCCATCGGCAATCCGCCCTTTTCCGATCGCACCGTGCGCTCGGATCGCGCCTACCGCTCGCTCGGCCTGCGCCTGCATGATTATTTCATCGCGCGGGCGATCGACTTGCTGAAGCCGGGCGCGCTGGCGGCCTTCGTGACCAGTTCGGGCACGATGGACAAGGCGGACGGCTCGGCGCGCGGGCATATCGCCAAGACCGCTGACCTCGTCGCCGCCATCCGGCTGCCCGAGGGCAGTTTCCGCGCCAGCGCCGGCACCGATGTCGTCGTCGACATCCTGTTTTTCCGGAAGCGCAAGATCGGAGATCCCGAAGGCGATCGGTCCTGGCTCGACGTCAAAGAAGTCCGGCGTGCGACGGAGGATGAAGGCGCCATCCGCGTGAACCGCTGGTTCGCGGACCATCCGCAGTCAGTGCTCGGCACGCACGACCTCGTCTCCGGTCCCTTCGGCGAAACCTACACATGCCGTCCCCGCGATGGCGAGGACCTCGAGGTCGCGCTCTCAGCCGTCATCGCTCTCCTTCCGGAAGCGATCTACGACGGCGAACCCGACATGATCGATCCCGATCTGGAGGACGCAGCTGCTCCGGCTCCCGTCGACCTGCCATCCGATCGGCATGTGCGTGAGGGCAGCTTCTTCTTCGACAAGGCCCACGGCCTGATGCAGGTTCTCGACGGCCAGTCCGTCGCGGTAAAGGCCCGCAAGGGCCGTAGTGCCGACGGCATCCCGGAGAAGCATGTCCGGATTATCAGGAAGCTGATCCCGATCCGCGATGCGGTACGCGAAGTGCTGAACATGCAGGAGCTCGACCGGCCCTGGAAGGAGGCCCAGGTCAGGCTGCGCATCGCTTGGGGCGCCTTCGTCCGCGACTTCGGTCCGATCAACTTCACCACGGTCTCGCTGTCGGAGGACGAGGAAACCAGCGAAGTCCGCGAGACGCACCGCCGCCCCAACATCCAGCCGTTCCTCGACGATCCCGATTGCTGGCTGGTTGCCTCGATCGAGGACTATGACCTCGAGACCAATACCGCAAAGCCCGGCCCAATCTTCACCGAGCGCGTGATCTCGCCGCCTTCGCCGCCGGTGATCACCAGCGCAGCCGACGCGCTGGCCGTTGTGCTCAATGAGTGCGGGCGTGTCGATATCGACCACATCGCGGAGCTCCTGCATCGCGACGCCCAGGACGTCGTCGCCGAACTCGGCAGCGCCATCTTTCGCGATCCGGCCGACGGATCGTGGCAGACCGCCGATGCCTATCTGTCGGGCCATGTCCGCGACAAGCTGAAGGCGGCTGAGGCGGTGGCCGCACTCGATCCGTCCTATGAGCGCAACGTGACGGCGCTGCAGGGTGTGCAGCCTGCCGATTTGCGCCCCTCCGATATCACCGCACGGCTCGGCGCACCCTGGATTCCGGCGGCTGATATCGTCGCCTTTGTCAAGGAGACGATGGACGCCGAGATCAAGATCCGCCACATGCCGGAACTGGCCTCCTGGACCGTGGAGGCGCGTCAGCTCGGATGGCTGGCCGCCGGTACGTCGGAATGGGGGACGGATCGCCGGCATGCTGGCGAGCTTCTTTCGGATGCTCTGAACAGCCGCGTTCCGCAGATTTTCGACACCATCAAGGAGGAGATGAGCGAGCGGCGCGTGCTCAACGTCGTGGACACCGAAGCAGCGAAGACGAAGCTGCAAAAGATCAAGGACGCCTTCCAACGCTGGATCTGGTCCGATCCCGATCGCACCGACCGGCTGGCACGGGTCTATAACGACCGTTTCAACAACATCGCGCCACGAGCCGTCGACGGTTCCCATCTGAAGCTCCCGGGCGCCTCTGGCGCCTTTGTTCTTTATGGACATCAGAAGCGTGGCATCTGGCGGATCGTCTCGGCGGGCTCGACTTATCTCGCGCACGCGGTCGGGGCCGGCAAGACCATGACCATGGCGGCCGCGATCATGGAGCAGCGGCGGCTCGGCCTGATTGCCAAGGCCATGCTGGTCGTGCCCGGCCATTGCCTGGCGCAGGCGGCGCGCGAGTTCCTCGCGCTGTATCCGGCGGCGCGCATTCTCGTCGCCGATGAGACTAATTTTACCAAGGACAAGCGGCAGCGTTTCCTGTCACGTGCGGCGACGGCGACATGGGACGCGATCATCATCACGCATTCGGCGTTCCGCTTCATCGCCGTACCCTCGGCGTTTGAGCAGCAGATGATCCAGGACGAGCTGGAGCTTTACGAAACCTTGCTGACCAAGGTCGAAAGCGACGACCGTGTCTCGCGCAAGCGGCTCGAACGGTTGAAGGAGGGCCTGAAGGAGCGGCTGGAATCGCTGTCGACCCGCAAGGACGATCTTCTGACGATCTCCGAGATCGGCGTCGACCAGATCATCGTCGACGAGGCGCAGGAGTTTCGCAAGCTCAATTTCGCGACCAATATGAGCACCTTGAAGGGTGTCGATCCGAACGGCTCGCAGCGCGCCTGGGACCTCTATGTGAAGTCGCGCTTCATCGAAACCAAGAACCCCGGCCGGGCACTCGTGCTCGCCTCCGGCACGCCGATCACCAACACGCTCGGCGAGATGTTCTCTGTGCAACGCTATCTCGGTCACGAGGCGCTCGCGCAACGCGGCCTGCACGAGTTCGATGCCTGGGCGTCAACCTTCGGCGACGTCTCGACCGAGCTCGAGCTCCAGCCCTCCGGGCAAATACAAGCCGGTCACGCGCTTCGCCACCTTCGTCAATGTGCCGGAGCTGATCGCCATGTTCCGCTCCTTCGCCGACGTGGTGATGCCGGAGGATCTGCGTCAACATGTGAAGGTGCCGGTGATTTCGACCGGCAGGCGCCAGGTTCTGACTTCCAAGCCGACCGCGGCCTTCAAGCGCTACCAGGTGCTGCTCGGCGAGCGCATCAAGGCGATCGAGATGCGCGATCGCCCGCCCGAACCCGGCGACGACATCCTGCTCTCGGTCATCACTGACGGTCGTCACGCGGCGATCGACCTACGTCTCGTCGATGCCGACAATGACAACGAGCAGGACAACAAGCTCAACGATCTCATCGCCAACGCCTACCGCATCTGGAAGGAGACCGCGGAAAACACCTATGTGCGGGCGGACGGCAAGCCGTTCGAGCTTGCCGGCGCCGCGCAGATGATCTTTTCCGATCTCGGCACGATCAGCGTGGAGAAAACCAGAGGCTTCTCGGCCTATCGCTGGATTCGGGACGAGTTCATCCGCATGGGCGTGCCCGCATCGGAAATCGCCTTCATGCAGGACTACAAGAAGTCCGAGGCCAAGCAGCGCCTGTTCAGCGACGTGCGCGCCGGCAAGGTGCGGTTCCTGATCGGTTCCTCCGACACGATGGGCACCGGGGTCAATGCCCAGTTGCGCCTCAAGGCGCTGCATCATCTCGACGTGCCCTGGTTGCCGTCTCAGATCGAGCAGCGCGAGGGCCGCATCGTGCGCCAGGGCAACCAGCACGACGAAGTCGATATCTTCGCCTATGCGACCGAAGGCTCGCTCGATGCCACGATGTGGCAGAACAACGAGCGCAAGGCCCGCTTCATCGCGGCCGCGCTCTCGGGCGACACCTCGATCCGGCGGCTCGAGGACCTGGGCGAGGGGCAGGCCAACCAGTTCGGCATGGCCAAGGCGATCGCATCGGGTGATCCGCGCCTGATGCAGAAGGCGGGCTTAGAGGCCGATATCGCACGGCTGGAGCGCTCGCGCGCCGCCCATGTCGATGATCAGCATGCCGTGCGCCGCCAAATCCGCGACGCCGAGCGCGAGATTGAGTTCTCGACCCGGCGCATCGCAGAGATCGGACAGGACATCGAGCGGCTTGTGCCGACGACGGGCGAGGCCTTTGCGATGAGCGTGAATGGCAGGGCCTATACGGAACGCAAGGAGGCCGGCCGCGCGCTGATGAAGGAAATTCTGACTCTCGTGCAGATTCAGCAGGAAGGCGAGACCGTCATCGCCTCGATCGGCGGCTTCGACCTCGAATATGCGGGCGAGCGTTTCGGACGCGAGAGCTATCGCTACGCCACCATGCTGGTGCGCAGCGCCGGTGAATATGAGATCGAACTGCCGGTCACGGTGACGCCGCTTGGCGCAGTCTCGCGCCTCGAGCACGCGCTTGATGATTTCGAGGGGGAGCGGGAGCGCTTTCGTCAGCGTCTCGCCGACGCACGTCGGCGCGTTGCTGCCTATCAGTCGCGCGAGGGCGGCGACTTCGCCTTCGCCGGCGAGCTCGCCGAGAAGCGCCGGCAACTCGTCGAGGTCGAGAAGGCGCTCGCCTCCGACATCGAAGGGACGGGCGTGGCGAGGGCGATCGCCGCTTAGACGTCCTCGGCACGCCTCTATCGGCTTGCGCTCGCTGCAGAGGCGGCCAGGGTAATGAGAAGAGGAAAAGAGCAAAAACCCGCTCGCAGATCGGGCGGGCCGCCGGCGCTGACGCTCAACCGCCGCCTGCGCGATCCCGGCCCGTCGTCCTGCGCAGGGCTTTGGCCCCGCTGGTCCTGCCGGGCAGGGATGCTCGGCCGCAGTTGCACCGGCCCGTCCGCTCCGCGGGCCGGGGGGATGTCTTCGGAAAGAAGACGATGAAGGGCAGCCGAAGCGGCGCGCCCAATTCCAAAACGGAGCATCTACAATGGAACTGCAATTCGTCGATCCGCGTGCGCTGAAAGAGAATCCCGACAAGGCGCGGCGCTCCAGGTCCAATCCCCAATCCGATGCGCTCCTGCTCGCGACAATCAAGGCAGTTGGCATCGTCCAGCCGCCCGTGGTTTCACTAGAGACTAACGGCGGCAACGGCTATGTCATCGATGCCGGTCATCGGCGCGTCAAACAGGCCATTGCCGCCGGCCTCGAAGAGATCGCCGTTCTTGTTGTCGAGCGCGCCGAGGATGGCGGCGCGATGCGCTCCCTCGTCGAAACGCTGGCGCATGAATCGCTCAACCCGGTCGACCAGTGGCGTGCGATCGAGCGTCTGGTCGCGCTCGGCTGGACCGAGGAGGCCATCGGGGTGGCGCTTGCGCTTCCCGTGCGCCAGATCAGGAAGCTGCGCCTGCTCGCCAATGTGCTGCCCGCCATGCTTGACCACATGGTCAAGGGCGACATGCCGAACGAGCAGCAGCTACGCACCATCGCCGCCGCCTCGCTCGACGACCAGAAGGAGGTCTGGAAGAAGCACAAGCCGTCGAAGGCAGACCCGCAGGTAGCCTGGTGGAGTGTCGCCCAGGGCCTCCAGAAGACGCGCATGTACGCCCGTCACGCCAGCTTCGGCGACGATCTCGCGCAGGCTTACGGAATCCAGTGGGTGGAGGACCTGTTCGCTCCGGCCGACGAAGACAGCCGCTACACCACGAATGTCGAGGCGTTTCTTGGCGCGCAGCATGAGTGGATGGCGAACAACCTGCCGAAGAAGGGCGTCATCGCTGAGACTACGAACTGGGGAGAGGTGAAGCTGCCGCCGAAGGCCGAACGGGTCCACGGCAAGCCGACGAAGTCCGATTGCAGCGCCATGTACCTCGACCGCGAGGGCCGCGTGCAGACGGTGCATTACCGCTTGCCTGCGGCGAAAAAGCCGAAAGGCGAAGCTGTCTCGGGTTCGGACAGCGGTCCGGACGACACCGGCGTAGTCTCGAAGCCCCGTCCCGATGTGACGCGCAAGGGCGTCGAGATGATCGGCGACTACCGGACGGACGCGCTGCGCGAAGCGCTCGACCGCGCACCGATCGAGGACGACACGCTGATGGCGCTGCTGATCCTCGCCTTCGCCGGCCAGAACGTCTCCGTCACGACGGGAGGCGGCGGTTTCCACAACGGCCATAGCCCCCTGGCGAGGCACACGGCGGTGCTGTTCGACGGCGACGGCAAGCTTGCCTTCGACAGGGACGCGCTGCGCGTTGCAACTCGCGCCATGCTGATCGACGTGTTCTCGTGCCGCGAGAATGCAACCAACAGCGGCATTGTCGCGCGTATTGCCGGCGAGATGATAGGCGCGGACGAGTTCCTGCCTAACATGGGTACTGAGGACTTTCTCTCCTGCCTGTCGCGCCCCGCGCTCGAGGCGTCGTGCAAGGACACGCCGGTCCTTCCGCGCCAGCGCGCTAAGGACACCCGCGCCGCGCTTGTCGAGCACTTCAAGGAGGGACGCCTTGTCCACCCGGCCGCGCTCTTCGCACCTGATACGGCGAAGCTTTCCGCATGGCTATCGTCCAGCACGACCGTCTCGGACGATGCCGACGAGGGCGACGAGGAAACCGCTGATATCGCCGATGACCCGGCCGAGGATGATACCGAGGCGTTCAGGGAGGCGGCTGAATAATAGCCCGCCGCCTTCTTGCTCCGAACGATCTGCCGCCGCCGGCCAGGCCGGCGGCGGTACTGTTTCCACACCCGCAAACGCGGAGGACACGATGTCCGCGCATGTCACCGAGGGACTGGACGGCAGGCTGAATGCGTCATCTCCCGCCCGCCAGCACCAAACCGTGCCTGAATTTCCCACAGTCGCTTTCGGCCGCGGCGCTGACGGCCTTCTCGTCGCACTTGTCGGCGAGACGGCGTTCGCGATGGCGCCCGGCCGCGACGGCCGGCATTATCTCGTCACAGCCTGGCGCATTCCTCGACCAATGGACGAATGGAAGCGCAACGATTTCTACGGCCATTCCGGCGAGCTCGCCGACGAGGCGGCATTCCGCGCCGCCGTATTCGAAAACGCCGAGCATCAACGCGAGCGCAAAATGCTCGGCCGGGTCGAGGTGGATTCGCGTGCCCATACGCCCTGGGGCGCCTCGCAGGGCGCGACCCTCTATGCGGAAGGCATCGAGCGGCACTCGACCGCTGGACATGGCGGCTTCAAGCTCTCGGCCGAGCGAAACCGCAAGGTCCATCCCACACTGCGATCGAAGGGCGGCTGGTACGAGTCCCATGATTGACGTCGGCGCCGGCCGGCGAAAGGCTGGGCAAGTCGTAATCATGGGGAGCGAGTACAGATGAAAGTGATGTCTCAGCAAGCAGCGGAAACCCGGATGGATGTAGCCAAGGCAATTTACGTCTCGGTGGAGTTGAGCCAGTCAACTTGGCTGGTGACTTCATTCGTGCCGGCCATCGATACCAAGATGGCGCGGAAGGGTCTCCCAGCCGGCCAGATCGGACGGCTGCTCAGCTTGCTCAACGAGCTCCGCGCCAGGGCGCACCGTAAGACCGATTCTTGGCTCCCCGTGATCGTTATCCAGGAGGCAGGCCTTGATGGGTTCTGGGTCCATCGCGTCTTGGCCGACGAAGGTGTTGAGAGCCATGTGGTGGATGCGACATCGATAGCGGTGCCCAGAAAAGCACGCCGAGCTAAAACCGATCCTATCGACGGAGAAACACTCGTCCGCGCACTTATGTCGTTCAAACGGGGTGAGCCACGAACATGTGCGATGGTTCGGATTCCATCCCATGACGAGGAAGACCGGCGTCGGCTCGTCCGGGAAAGGAAAGCCCTGGTTGTCGAGCGACTGACGCACGTCAACCGGATTGAGGGACTTCTGTTCGCACAAGGTATTTCGGGCTACCGACCACTGAATCGCGATCGACGATCTCGCCTCGAAGAGCTTCGCACTGGCGATGGTCGGCCGCTCGCACCTTTCTTGAAAGCCCAGATATCGCGAGAACTTGACCGTCTTGAATTGGTGATCGAGCAGATCAAAGTGATCGAGGCGGAGCGCGATAAGCTTCTGGCGTCCGAACGGAAAGAGGCAAATAGCGCCATTTCCATGCTCGAGAACGTGCGTTGTATCGGACCTGAGTTCGCATCTCTGCTCTGGACGGAAGGCGTTTACAGGCACTTTGACAATCGCCGACAAATCGCGGCTTACGCGGGATTAGCACCAACACCGTGGCAGAGCGGATCCGTTGATCGTGATCAAGGAGTGTCGAAAGCTGGCAACCCGCGGTTACGCACCACGATGATACAGCTGGCCTGGCTCTGGCTGCGCCATCAGCCTGATTCTGCGCTAACCCGCTGGTTCCGGCAGCGAGCAGCATCGAGTGGTTCTGCCCAGCGCAAGAAAATCGTTGTCGCACTCGCCCGCAAACTACTCGTTGCTTCGTGGAAATATGTGACGGTTGGCGTCGTGATTGACGGGGCGAAGCTGAAGAATGCGTAGAAACTGCTCCACATCGTCATCTACTGAAGCCTGATCAGCTTCAGCAGATCCAGGCGGGCGAACCGGAAGTCTTCTTTGGCTTAAACAGCCGAGTATGAGGATGGTAGCGCCTTCCTGAGCCCAGCCCATCGAATGCGGGAATGTGGTGCCGCTGCTTGGCGCAGCGACCGGATATAAGGTTGTCCCGGCTGTTTACCGGTCGAGGAAAGACCTGGGTTCACCTGGATACTGGAGGCCAAACTAATGGAGCAAAACAATGGAGAGCCGATGGCTTGACCAATCATCATATAAGGAAGATGCGGAATGGGCGATCGTCGCGATCACCTTTCCGCATCTCTTCACCGCGTTCGAGCGCCGCTGCGCCGAACGCACGATCAAGAATTCATGGCCGGACGCCTGGGAGACGATCTTCGGCACTGTGCTCGCACTGGGCGAGTCCCACGAGAAGGATCGTCGCAGTTTCGCGCTGACACATGCCAATGATTGGATCGTCATCTCGGCGATCACCTCAAGTCGGTGCGAAGGCTTCGTGGAGTGCGTTGCAACGCCAGGCGGCAGGCGCGGAGCTGGAACGGAGGAGCGGCGCTTCCTCGTTCCATCCTCCGAATATGAGGTTGGACGCTTTGGCTTCGTGATCGACCCGGACCGGCACCAGGTCTATGGCGGGCCATCGGACTTCGTCGGCTGGCAGACCGGGAGGGTCACATGAGCGCATCCCAGGATTGTCTGGCGCGCCTTCGCCGCATGCAGGAGGCTCGGCGGCAGATTCAGCGCCAGCTCGACTTGATCGACCGCCAGATCACGCGGCGGATGACGGCGCTGATCCCGCAATTAAAGCCGAAACGCGCCGGTTATCGGCGGGGCAGGGCGCCGGACCCGAGTGCCTTCCTCGAGCGGTATCGCTCGCTTCTCGCTGCAATCACGGCGGAACGCCAGTCGGAGATCGACGCACTGGCCCGCAAGCTCGCGCGGCAGGATGCGGCTATCGCGGCGTACTGTGTTCGCAACGGACTTGCCTTCGATTGGCCTGACGCGCGCGGCCCGTGCAATCGGGCCGGCCTTGCTGTGCGATCGCGCAGCCATGGGGATCGGCACCATGGATGACAACGCGCGCGGCATTCGAGCGGCTTCGCATTGCCATGATCGATGCCGGCCAATGGTGCGGCGTCGCGAACTTCATCTTAACTTGGCGGAACGCCGACAGCCTCGGTGGATTCGACTTGTCCGATATCTATCGCTGCCGATCGCGATATCTGGAGCGACGCGTGGGTTCGTGACAGGTCATGGCGATCCTTGCCGCGCGGTTTTCTCGTTCATCGTTCCGGTCCACCGGATCTCCCCTCGGGTTTGTCGCGCTCGTAAACCGGCGGCCGGGCGCTTCAAGGCCGCTGTCGCGCCGCGTTGCGGCCGGGTCCGCCGATCTCGGCAAAGCGGGTCCGCGTCCCGCGCGAGGGCTGAAAGCCCTGCTTGTCCGCAAACCCGCTCCGCTCGATCCGGCAGCCCCGGACCCTGAAGCGCCCGTCTTTCCGCCGGTTTTTTTCGATCGCACCCGAAGGGAGGACCGGCAGGAGCCGGCCCAAGCCTTCAGGGAGAAACCGAAGGAAAGGATGTTTTCATGACCAAGACCGCTCGCGCTCCCCGCCAGTCCGCCAAGGTCGTCCAGCTCCGCAAGGGCACCACCCTCGAAATGGTCCGCCTCGCCTGCCCCGACGCTACCCAGGCCACCCGCATCTCCGAAAGCTTCGGCCTTCCCGTCCTCGATAGTGACGGCATCCGCGATCTCCATGAGCGCCTGATCGTCGAGACGGCCACGAGCCTCAGCGAAGGCCTCGGCGAGCGCGCGATGCAGATCCATCTGCAGCGGATCGTCGGCGCCTATGTCGGCTCCGCCCACGGCGCGGGCCAGTTCTACAGCCGCGCGGTGACGGAAGCCCGCGACGCTACGGCGAAGGCCGCCAACGACGCTCGCGACGAGGACCTCGATGGTCCGGTCGGCTTCGACGGCGCCGCGCAGCGCAAGCGCGAATTCGCCGCCGACATGGCGCTTCAGTCACACGCACTGCGCATGGCTGCCGAAGGCGCGATCGCAGCCTACGAGCAGGTCGTCGGCGAGCACTGGAAGCCTTTCGAGCGTCCGATCGAGAATCCCGGCAACGCCGTCGATCGCAAGGCGGCCGCGCTCCAGATGGAAGCTCTCGGCTGAGCCGCACCGGGCGAGGCTTCGGCCTCGCCCTCTTTCCATCGCTGCATCTCCGGGCCGGACCCGCATGGGTCCGGCCTTTTGTCATGTCGCGGCCGTCGCCATGCAGCGCGCGCGTTCGCCGAACGTCCAGATCGCGATGCTCGAAAAGAGCAAGGGGAAGGGCGGGCGAAGGGGAGCAGGCCGCGCCCCCGCGGCCGTCCCGGCTGTCGGTCCTGCCAGGGCCGGAGGCCGGCGCAGCGGCTTCGCCGCCCTCCACTTCGTTGCGGCCAGGGTGCGCCGTCCTCCTGAATTCCCCGGCAACGGACCGCCGTGACGGGCCGCGATGGGCGCGGCTCCAAGACGGAGGTTCAAGAAAATGAATAGGAAGAACGAAGGCGGACGCGCCGACATCTATGCGCGGATCACAGAACGCATCGTCGCCGATCTGGAGAAGGGTGTGCGCCCTTGGGTGCAGCCCTGGAACGCCGGCAACGCCACCGGCCGGATCACCCGGCCGCTGCGCCACAATGGCGAACCGTACACTGGCATGAATGTGCTGCTGTTGTGGTCGGAAGGGTTGGCCCGCGGCTTTACCTCGCCGATCTGGATGACGTTCAGGCAGTCGATCGAGCTCGGAGCCCATGTCCGCAAGGGCGAGACGGGATCAACCGTCATCTATGCCAGCCGGTTTACCAAGACCGAGACGGATGAACACGGCGGCGAGGTCGAGCGGGACATCCCGTTTCTCAAGACGTACAGCGTGTTCAACGTCGAGCAGATCACAGGTTTGCCCGAACACTTTCATCACCGACCGACGCCGATCCTCGATCCCGTCGCGCGGATCGAGCACGCCGATCGTTTCTTCGCCAACACCGGCTCCGTAATCCGGCATGGCGGTTCGCGGGCATTCTATTCACCATCGAGCGATAGCATCCAAATGCCCATCTTCGAAAGTTTCCGTGATGCCGCGTCATATGTGGCGGTGAGCGCCCATGAACATATTCATTGGACGGCGAGCCGTGTTGGCCGCGATCTCAGCCGCTACGCGAAGGATCGTAGTGAGCGAGCCCGCGAAGAACTTTTAGCAGAAATAGGATCCGCCCTGGTCTGCGCAGATCTCGGCATCGTCCCTGAGCTCGAGCCGAGGCCCGACCACGCGGCGTATGTGGCGAGCTGGATCAAAGTGCTTTCCAATGACCGGCGCGCAATCTTCTCGGCTGCGGCCCATGCGCAGCGCGCGGTTGCGTATCTGCACAGCCTTCAGCCGAAGGCCGAGAACGAGCAGGAGGCCGCCTGATGTTTCATGCTCCGTGCATCCGAGGGGGGAGCGTTGTGCCCTTCCCAATCGCGGTGCGCACGATTTTCCTTCGCGCCATCGTGCATTCCACCTCGCTAGTAGCGCTTGTTGCGCTTGCGTCTTGTAGGTGGCACGCCACGTTCGAACAGAAAAGCGGCGCCGCCTCGCGGCGGAGCCCTCTTGCGGATGCCGCTCGTGATTGCGTTATGGCAGATCGCTGGCGATGGTGCCTTCCGAAGTTGATCGGCGGCATGGATCTTGTGCGGCGAGGTTGCATCCGCACGACAAGCACGTCGGCAGTTCGTTGGCGATCTTGCGTCAGCGACTCGACGGATACGCCGAGATTGCTGAAAGCGGCGATCCCCTCTCACAGAGGATGCGCGGCGCTAAAGTGGCCACGTTGAGGACGACCGCGTCTCGTTACCCCGCACTCGTTTGCCTCGAGATCCGAATGGCCAGCGGCGCCTGTCTTCATTCCCCGTGTTTTCGTGACGGGCACACCCATCTGCGTCCTCGATAGAGGCTGGTCTGACCGAAGGCCGATCCCGCTACGCGTGCTCTCGATCTTGTCCCCGCAACGTCCGTCCTCGACTTTCTTCCCCTGTCGCTGCGCGCCATTCCTCGCGGTTCAAGAAAGTCGCTTCCGGCCGCCCTTCACTTTGTTTCGGCCCTTCGGGTGCAGGTCGATCGCCTCCGGTCTCACGACCGCCATCGAGGTCGCGATAGGCGCGGCCCGAGAAAACAAAGGGAATGAGACAATGGCTACCATCGGCACCTTTACCTCGAACGGCAACGGCGGCTTTACGGGGACGATCAAGACTCTCAACCTCAACGTCAAGGCCAAGCTGGTCCGCGTCGAGAACCCCTCCGAGAAGGGACCGCACTTCCGCATCTTCGCAGGAGCGAATGTCGAACTCGGCGCTGCCTGGCAGAAGGTCTCCAACGAGGGCCGCGACTACCTCTCGGTCAAGCTGGATGACCCGAGCTTCCCCGCTCCGATCTACGCCACTCTGATCGAGGTTGAGGGCGAGGAAGGCCTGCAGCTGATCTGGTCCCGGCCGAACCGGGACTGAGGCTTCCGCCAGAGGGCTCCGCCGCGAGGCGGGGCCTTCTTCCTTTCAATCGGAGACGCCTTCATGATCATCGACACCATCGAGGAATTGCGCGCCGAGCTGCGGGATTGCTTGTTCACGCCCGCGGAGCGCAAGGCGCTCGAAGCCGAACTGGCCGAGCTCATCCGCCGGCGCGACGAAGCACTCGCGGCCGAGGAGGAGGGGGCGTGAGCCCCCTCGTCTAGCGACTTACACCACGACGGTGCAACGGCTCCGCTCATCCGTTGAGGACGTCCTTGATGGCTTTGGCTGGCGTGAAGGTCAGCTTCTTGGCAGCCGCGATCGCGATCGGTGCGCCGGTCGACGGATTACGACCCTCGCGGGCAGGCGTATCCTTGACCTTGAATTTTCCGAAACCGGCGATACTTGTCTCGGCCCCGCTCGCTGCTGCATCGGCGATCGCCTTGAACACGCCGTCGACGATGGCCTTCGCCTGTGTCTTTGTCAGGCTGTTCTCGGTGGCGATCTTGTCGGCGATTTCATTCGCGGTGGTCATGGAACAGGCTCCATCTTGCTGTGATTTTCCTCCGTCTGACATGAAGAGCGCCGGACGGGTAGGGCCGATATCACAGGCAGAGCCACAATCCCCGGAAAACTGACGAACTATCAGACCTTCTCCTCCACAGCCGCGTATCCACGTTTGCGTTTGGCGCGCTCCAATCGTCCGAATGCGTCGCCCGCTTCATCGCTGCCGTCAAAGGTCTGCACCATCGTCTGGCCATTGGTGCCGATCCGGCCCCAGTTGCGGATCAGCGAGACCCCGCCGAATAAGGTCGGCTGGATCGAAAGCAAGTAGAACCGCCGCATGTTGCGCGTGGCGTCGATGCGGCGAAGATGAAGCGGCGCGGGCTTGAAGTTCGGCATGCGCGGATTCTCGCTTCCTGCAAAAGCAAGGTCCAATGCTTTCTATGAATCGATCAGGGCCAAACGATTCAATCTCTCGATACCTCACCGCACCATGGATGCTTGGTCCGTCCCATCATCGCGCGAGACCTTCCTTTACGAGAGTCTCACCGAGAGACTGGCCCCCCACGCATCAAGGTTCTGCCAGAGCTATCGATGACAGGTGCCTCCGTGCCACCACTCAAGTCATAATTTCGTTTTGGTACCACTTCCGGTTTCCGGAAGAGGGGTAGATTCGGAAAACCCAAAGGAAACGCCGAGCGCCCGAGCCGGGTACTTGACGATACCGACAACGCCCGCACGGACGCTGGAACGTCGAAGTTCACAAGAATTCCATCCGCACGATCTCAATAGGCTCGCCGCCGAGTCCATGAGAGAAACGGCCTCGGCCCACGCTTCGAAAGCCGCATTTTTGGTAGAAGCCTTCGGCGTTGATCGTCGCCTCGAGCCTGATTGGCCCACTATGGCCCATCCGTGCTTGCGCTATCCCGATCTTGAGCAGCCGACGACCGAGTCCGACACCTGCGGCCTCCGGCAATATGAACAGCCTAGTTACTTCGCCCGGCTCGGCGTCGACAAATCCAACCACAACACCTTCGTGCTCACACACCGTCATTCGTCCCTTGGCGATGAGTTCTTCGTAGAATGCGGACGTCCGCTCGCCCATCCAATTCTCGATTTGGTCCCGAGAATAGGATGCTCCCCCAAGTCCGGCGATTGACGCCTTCGTGATACTGAAAACCGTCTCCGCGTCCTCGTGGCGAGCGGCCCTGAAGGATAGTTTGCCATCGCGCATCATGAAAAGCAGCACTCCAAAGAATCGCTTTGCTTATCGACTTTGTGGAATCACCAGCGTCGCCCCGACCGACCTTCTTCATTCGGTCATCATGCTGCGGGCCAAAATGGTCTCAACTTCTTGAAGTCCGGCGTCACCAGCGAATCGGGTAGCCACAGTACACGTGATCGGCCTCATGCTGCCGTCAGCCCAGATTGGTCTCGAAATACTTTCGGTAGCCCAGGGTCAGTATGGCGGCCCGCTTCATCGAGAGCAATCAGTCCAAAGGCGGCATCCTCAAAAAAGAGCCGGAACAGGAACATGCATCGGAGCAGCATTCTCGCGCCGCGCGGCCGAGACCGGACTTACGAATCTCGATTCGCGAAAGAAGATTGGTCAAATGTCGAGAATGATGAACGGGGGGTACATTCATAAACGGCAGCTTGCGAGAAAGCTTTCGTGCCGTCATAATTCCGTAATCTATCGGAACCGGAGGTTTTTGCGGGCTGCGACATTGTCCAGGATTGCGGAGGCGATAGTGAGGAATTGGGTTATGACGGAAAGCACGCAGCCGAAGGCAGACAGGCGCGGCCGGCTACTGGAAGTTGCCATGAATGAAATGGTCAAATTCGAACGAAAGGAAAGCGAATTCCGCAGGAAAGATCGCGAGGAGCGGGCGGCGGAGCTTCAGCTTCCTTTGGATAAGCTCGACGTCCACTGAGAAGCGCCGATATTATTTCATTTGGCCCGATCGTGCGATGGCCGCCCCATCGCGAAGGTGCTTGGACGAGCTCACCATTTTCACGGCCTCAGCAAGGCTCAGCAAATCGCCGATTGGATGCACGCGCAGCAGGCCAATCCCGATCAACATGAAGCGGGACGAGCCACGTAGACGCGCCGTCGCCTGGCGTCATCCGTGCTCGGGCTCAATGCCGCTGGTTGTGCGACCAGAACCGGGGCCGCCGCACCGGGCGCGACCCTGCTCCAGATTTGCCCAGCTCGTCACTCAAGTTCTGATCAAAGTCTTGCTCAAGATTGCCCTCTACATTCGCGCGCGCGGTCCTGATCAGGCTTCTGACCTCGAGGGCCGTGTTGGCGATTGTCCATCCCTGCAGGCCGGAAGTCTCCCGCACCTCCTCATCGGTCGCGGCGAGGATTTCCTCGCTCAGTGCTTCGAGCAGGCAGGCCAGATCGAGACTTGGGTCCCAGCGTGTCATCACTTGCTCCAGTTCTGTTGATCGCGCAGCAGAGCGCGTCGCATCCGCCGTCGCGTTGTGTCGTAGTTGAGTTCGGATATATCGTAGATCCTGCAGATCTCTCTGGCCGCCATGCCGTCGGCCATGCCCGCGATGATCTTCAGCGCCAGCGGATCGGCTTCGAACAACCGATAGACATTGGCCAGCGCCTGTGCGGCGGCCAGGACCCGCTCCGGATCGGGCACCTCGTCGACCGCCTCACCCGGCCAGCTTCGCTGGTCCGGATCATCGCGGCTCACAAGCAGCCTTCGCTCAAGCCGCGCACGCCGCCAATGGTCGTTGCAGATGCTGCGCATGACGCCCGCCAGGAACGCCAGGATGGGTACGCCGGGCGGCCAGGGGCGGCAGCCATCGAGGACGCGTGCGATTGCCTCGTGAAGCAGGTCGCTCCAGCCCAATCCTCCCGGCAGGTCGCGGCTCCAAAACCGTGCCAGAGCCTTTAGCCGCACGAGTTCGAGATCCGACAGGGCATCGATGGCGGACGCGACGTCGGCGGCTGGGGCAACCGCGACATCAGGCCTGGGAGTTATCGTCAATCGTTCCATGGTCACAACAATATGCGCTTCACCGGGCCCAATGCGGACAGCGGATGGAAGAATATTTTGACATGTCCGCGTGGGCGGACTCCAGGCGCATCGTCTGTATCGCAACAGGAGAGCCTTCATGGACGACACGTTGGCAGCGGCGCGCCGCTGGTATGCCGAAGACCTGCGATACAAGGTTCCGGTCCTGCGTAACCCGCAGCTGATCGAGGCATTTGCTTCTGTTCCACGCGAGAAATTCGTCAGCCCCGGACCGTGGCGCATCATCTCGGACCCGTATAGCGACGCATTCCTGACCCCGATACCGACCCGCGCTGGCTCTATCATGACGTCCTCGTGACAATCGATGTGAGCCGCAACCTCAACAACGGGATGCCCAGCTTCTGGGCCCGCAACTTTGAGCATCTCGACATCGCGCGCGGCGATCGCGTGCTCCAGGTCGGTGCCGGGGCCGGATACTATTCAGCGGTGCTGGCTGAGATTGTCGGATCCGCGGGGCGCGTGACGGCAGTTAAAACCGATCCGATGCTGGCCTCGCAGGCCCAAGCGAATCTCGTGAACTGGCCGCAGGTCGATGTCATCTCAGGCGACGGCCGGACGGTGGATGTTGGTGAACTTGACGTCGTCATCGTATTCGCCGGATCCACCCACCCATCTCGCTGCTGGCTCGATCGCCTGATCGAAGGCGGCCGGCTTTTGATGCCGCTGACCGACGAATCGTGGAGGGGCTTTCTGCTTCGCGTGATCCGGCGTCGAAACCGGTTCGAGGCATCTTCGATCGGCGCCGTCTCCGTCTATCCTTGCATCGGGGGGCGCGATGACGAGGCGGGAAAACATCTGCATGCCGCGCTCGAAGGCCTGCCGCCCGGCAAAGTCCCGATTCGCGCGCTGCACATCGGTGATCCGAAGCCTGACGATGCTGATAATGTCTGGTTTCAAGCGGCGGGGTTTTGGCTGGAACGCGCGGCTGTCGAAGGAGATGCCGTCCCTTCGAAATGATCGGGCTGCTTCGATCGTGCTAGACCATCCTCACGCTGGGCATTCCTCAACTCAAACGTGATGTGCCCAATTATCTCCCAACACGGTCTCTCAGGACGCGCAATTATGTGTTGCGCCAAAGGTCAACAATTTCTCCGAATACTTCACGAAGCCGTGGCTTTAGCTTCGCAAGCCGCATCGGATCGAGTTGCGGTCGGATCGGTTTGTCGATGTGAGTGCAATCCAGATACGTTGTGTAGCGCAGTTCGATCTGTAGCGCCTCGGTTGACGAGTTGTGGTGTCTCCGGATCAAGTAGCCGCCCGAGAAAGGCTCGTTGCAGACCGTCCGGAAGCCTTGTCGCTTGAAAGCCTTGCTTGCCAAAGTGGTCGTCTCTTGCCGGCACGACGTGCTACGCAGGTCACCGATGCAGACATCGTCCGCGATCGGTCCAAAGAATGCGTGCAAGTCAAGGAGCAGAACCCGCCCGCACACTCTCAGCATGCGGTCAATAAGATTGGACAGCTCTTCATGGTAAGGTGAATGATACTTCACCAGTCGTTGTCGAAGACTCTGTTCGTCCGGAGGCTTTCGATAAATGGGCGTTCCATCAAACATCGAGTCGGAAATCACCGCCTCGTTGAAGGAGCCAAATAATAATCCTTCGGGATTTCGGTTTAGGTCTGTGACATACCGACTGTGTGTCGCCGCGATCGTCGTCACGCCCAGTTCAGGCAGAAAATCGTAGACCTGCGGGAGATGCCAGTCGGTGTTTCTCAGCCAATTTAAATGAAGTGGGGTGAACGCATCGGCAATTGATGGCGGAACGAAGGTGCCGCTGTGTGGCATGCTGGCAATGATAGGTACAGAATTTTCGGGACAAGGTCGTTCTATTCGATAGAGTTGCTGGCACTCTCTACTTGGACCAGTTGATTGATCATTCATGGATAGCGCACCTGGATAATCGTCAAACCTGCGCGCCCTGAGACGTCTACTCCGCCCGAGCGATTCAAGTTTTTGATGTTGACGCGTTTTTGATGTGGATGCGAGCCAAGCCAGCTCCGAAAGCCAGTGCGGGCGAATCGTGGTCTCCGTTTTCCATGTTGTCGCTCTGAGCCGGGCGGAGACAACCGTGCGCAGGGCCGTCCACGGCGAACTCCGCGCATTCGCCTCCTGATGTAACGAGCTGCGGGGTCCGATAGCAACCGGTCTACTCGTGATACGACCCCGACGGGACTCTTGGAATATATCCCAATTGACCTTCCAATGCAGCCAACGTTAGGCGAGCTGACTCCAATTTTGCAGTCGCCTCGACCATGGCGGCCGACGTTTTGTCCACCTGCGAAATCGCAGCCGAGCTAATCTGGAGTAGGCTGTCCTTGAGATGCGGCGACGCTTCATCTCGCATGGCACGACTTAAATCCACCAGCGTGCTCGTCAGCGCTCGATGCGTGCAAGCTTCCTCTCGTTCGAGAGTTTCCAACCTTGCGAGTGCCTCGCGATAGTATCGTATCGCTTCGACGACCCTGCTTTCGAGATCTGTGTTGTCGCTCACCTGCTCTTCTCCTCGCAAATCTTTGAGCAATTGTGCCAGCTTGAACGAGCAAAAATTGGGCGGCTCGTAGATGGTGCGAGCGAGGCCGTGATGAAATTGGGCGGAGACCTACGTATCCCCATTTGGAAAACGGTAAGAGTCCGACCACCTCTCTGTCCTCCGTCTATCAGGGGCGTGCCACAAGCTCCTCGGGGGGCGTTGATCGTGGCGCTTGTTGGACATGCCACAAGGACTGATCTTCGCCTTGGCGAAAGTCCTTCAACGTTCCTTTTGATTCTTCCGTCAAGACCCGATCCTGTTTCCGCCCACCTTGAGACTTGCCCCGTGATGGTCTTACCGAGTTCCGATTAAGGGCGACCTACGGCAGCCCAACTTCGCTTCTCGGGTCCGAGTTTCAGCTCGCTGGTCTCGGCGTTCTCGATCGCGGACAGCAGTTCTTCCCTCAAGCTTGCGATAGACAGTTCGATTTCGGCCACGGTCGCACCCAGAAATGTCATGAAAGAATTACGACGGTTTGGCGTTCCGAAACGGATGGGACGTCTCTCTAACAAGGAGCGATCACAAGCGCCCCTAGCTCGCTCGTCAACCGGCCGCGTTCGTTTCTTCGTTGTTGTCAGGCGAACTTGACCGCGCGCGCGATATATGTAGGATCAGCAATCAAAGATTGCATGCATTTTTTGATCGGAATCTATTGCGGGGCAAGACATGTCGCGGCACTTGGAGAGCCCGGCGCTTTCACGAAGCGCGAACATTTGGGCGAATACGCGACAACTTTCAGCGCGATGTCCAGTGGAGCGCCTATGGCGGCATTTTGTGACGTTGCTATGACGGCGGGACGTTTGGACATGAGCAGCGCGGCGGCATTCAGAGGTCGGCTCGACGCGCTTTCGATCAGGGCGGGCTAATCATGGAAATCGATCAGACGCGGTTTCGAAACGTGGTCGAGCAGACGCGCGAGGATCGCGATCGCGTGCGCAAGCTCGTGGAAGCCAAGCAGTGGCGTCAGGCCGAGCCGGACCGGACGCGCATGGCGATGTTCAGCTTGCGGACTGCGCGACAGACCATGCCGCGCGGCGCCGAGGCCGTGCAGGGTCCTGACGACATGCAGGCGTCGTGGTTCCTGCCGGGTGGCGCGACGGCACGGCGGGCGATCGCGTTCGTTGAAGCGACGGCTGGAGGCAAGTGGACGGCCGGCTCCGGCTTTCTGATCAGCCCCACGCTCTTCATGACCAACCAGCACGTGATCCAGGACGAAGCCGCTGCGCTTTCGGCCCAGATCACGTTCGATCGGGAAATGGGCGAGGACGGCTCGATGCGGCCCACCACCGTCTTCCGTTTGGCGCCCGACCGTTTCGCCCTGTTCTCACAGCAGGAGGAATTGGACTACGCGATCGTGGCTCTCGGGCAGAAGGTTGCCGGCGATAGCGACCCGCGGGATTTTGGATTGTGCGTCCTGTCCGATCGGCCCGACAAGCACGTGATCGGCATGAACATGAATATCGTGCAGCACCCGAACGGCCTGCCGAAGATGATCGCGATCCGGAACAATATCCTGCAGTATCGGACGGAGCGCACGCTTCTGTACGAGACCGATACCGACCACGGTTCGTCGGGAGCGGCAGTCTTCAACGATGCGTGGGAGCTCGTGGCGCTTCATCACTTCGGGGAGCCGTTCCTCGAACGTAAGGACGAAAGCGGCAATGCCATTCCTACCAACGTCAACGAAGGCGTGCGGATCAGCGCCATCTACCGGCATCTTTCGGACAGGCTCGCGACTCTCGACGGGGATCATCGCGACCTGTTGCGGGCCGCGCTCGAACTGTCGAAGACGGCTCTCGTTCAAACGGGCGGCAAGCGACTCTCGCCGCCGCATCCCTCCGCGGATGCACAAGAGAGTCTGGTGATCGGGGAGGAGGGCGTCATGGCCAGTGAAGCCGGCGGAAACGAGATCAAGGTGACGATTCCGATCGAAGTGAGCGTTCGGGTAGGCGGAAGCTACGTGGCCGCCGCTCCCGTCGCGCCCGCACCCGCGCCCCAGAAGACGCTCACACGTGCGGCGGAAAAACTATCGATCGACCAGGACTATTCGAATCGCGACGGCTACGACCCGCGATTCGTGCACGGCGTGACGTTTCCGCTGCCGACGCCAATCGGCAAGTTGGCCAAGCAGGTGGCTCCCTTGCGGGCCGGCGAACAGAACGCCGAGGCCGGCGAGCTGAAATACGAGCACTTCAGCATCAAGATGAACAAGGCCAAGAAGATGGCTCTGTTCACGGCGACCAACATCGATGGCAAGAGCTTCCTGAACGTCGACCGCTCCACGGGGGAGGTCACCGACGGCGCCGAAGGAGAGACCTGGTACGGCGATCCCCGTATCAGCGCGAGCTTCTTCATTGACCAGACCTTCTATTCGGGCTGGTCCAATCTCTTCGACAGGGGCCATCTGACCCGCCGTATGGATCCGGACTGGGGAAGCAAGGAGGCAGCTGAACGGGCGAATGCGGACACCTATCATTTCACGAACTGCACCCCGCAGCACTTCCGCTTCAACGAGAGCACGAAATTCTGGCAGGGCGCCGAGCAATATGTCCTCGAAAACGGGGCCATCGCTGAAGAGACCGCCAACCGCATCTGCGTCTTCCAGGGACCGATCTTCGACGACAAGGTCGATCTTTGGGCGGACGATATCCAGATTCCGTCGTCGTTCTTCAAAGTGATCGCCTGGAAGGGCAAGAACGGCGTGAAATCCGTGGGCCTCGTCGTCGATCAGCGTCAACTGCTGTCCGAACAGCGCAAAGGCGGAATCCCGCCGAAGCCGCCGGCCTTCGTCGACGTCTCGCAATGGCGCGTCGCCATCACCGAGATCGAACGCCGCACGGGCCTCGACTTCGGCGATCAGGTCAGGTCGGCCGATACTTTCGAGACCAAAGATCAGCCTGTCGTAGGCGAGGCGCGGCCGGCGGTTCCTGTGAAATCCGAGTCCGATCTCCTGCCTCGGAACCTGTGACGATCGCGATCAGGGGCCGACATCTAATCCACTGCACGATCGCGGAGAAACGTGCATGAAGAAAGCCGCTTTGATGGCGTTGTCCTGCCTCGTCGCGCTCGTGCCCGGCCCGGCGTCCGCGTGGTGGGACGAAGGCCATATGCAGATCGCCTATCTGGCCTACAAGCGGCTGGATCCCGCGATCAAGGACAAGATCGACGGCCTGCTTAGGCTCAATCCCGACTATCAGGTCTGGACGTGTGGTGCGCAGGACGACGATTCCCGAAGGACCTATGCCTTCGTCCACGCGGCGACCTGGGCCGACGACATCAAGACGAAGAGCGACTACCGGGAGGATCACGTCAGCGACGCGACTGCGGGCCAGAACGTAGCTTACGACAAGCTCAAGCACAGCTATTGGCACTATAAGGACATATTGTTCTCGCCGGACGGCACGAGCCTGCCCGCACCGGATCCGGTCGATGCCGCGAAGATGGCGAAGATCATGATCGCTACACTGCCCGCGGCCTCCGGCGCCTCCGATCAACTCCGGTCCTACGACCTCGTCTGGTTGCTGCACCTCGTCGGGGATCTCCATCAACCACTTCACGCGATTGCCCGCTATACCGCCGAGCTTCCGCACGGCGACCGCGGCGGCAACGCCGAGATGGTCGTTCCGGCCACCGGCGAGACGATCGCGCTGCACGCCTATTGGGATCGTCTCTTCGGCGGATATTCGTCCGTTTTCGGGGCCATTTTCGACGCCGACGATCGGGGTGGTCTCGGATCCGTCGCGGTCGACCCCGACGCGGAGAAGGTGCTCGATCCCGATCGATGGGCGCAGGAGAGTTTCGAGGCCGCAAAGAGCTTCGCATACGCTCAGCCGGTCGCGCCCGGACCGGCCGCGGTCCAACTTACGCGCGACTATGAGACGAACGCGCGCAACGTCGCCCGCACTCGCGCAGCCCTTGCCGCGGCAAGGCTCGCGAGAGTGCTGGACACGGCGCTTCACTAGACCTCGAAGGGAGAACTTGGATGCTGCCGACGATGCTTCAGAGGTTGTACGCGGCCTCCGACCTCCTCGATGGATTCAATCCGTTCGACGAATTGGGCTTCACGCTCACCCGCGACTTCGAGGTGTTCCGGCAGTTCGTGTCCGATGGTGGACCCGTGCCGTCCGCTCTGGAAACGCGACTGTCGCAGGCGCGGCACGACGCGACGATCGCCGATGCCCTCAAGAGGTTTCTGAAGGACGTTGGGCGGCCACTCGTGGGGTTCATGGGCGGCCACGCCGCCAAGCGCAATTCGCCGGCGTTCGCCGACATCGCCAAGCTCGCCTGGAGCGTGGCGCAGGACGGGTACCTCATCGTGACCGGAGGCGGTCCCGGCGTGATGGAGGCTGCGCACGTGGGAGTGGCCTTCAGCAGAAACGGAATGGACGATCTCGAAAGGGCCCTGGCGAATCTGGCGGCGACCCCGGATTATGGCGATCTGGACGATCTCTTCGAGAACGACGGCAGCCTTAAGAAATCGAAGCGGAAGGACGTGATGGCCGCCCGCGACTGGCTCGCGGCTGCACTCGACGTGCGTTCGGCCGCGCCGTCGACGCTGCCTCTCAGCCTTGCCATTCCGACCTGGCTGTACGGTGCAGAGCCCACGATGCCGTTCGCGACGCACTACGCCAAATATTATCAGAACAGTCTTCGCGAGGAGGCGCTCGTCAACAATTCGCGGGCTGGGATCATCTACGGCCGAGGGGGCGGCGGAACGCTGCGCGAGATTTTCCAGGACGTGGAAAGGAACTACTACGCCAAGGACGCTGAAAATTTCACTCCAATGATATTCTTCGACAGGGGCGGCTACTGGCTGCGCTCCGCAGTCTACGAGCGCGGCAAGGTTACAAGCTATGGCTTGAAACTCGACGAAACCGTCCCCGAGATCCTCAAGTTCGGGATCTGCAGCCGATTGAGTCCCGATGAAGCTGCATTGCGGCCATTTCTCGATAAATTGACTTTCACTGATGACGTATCTGTCATTAAGGATGTCTTGGCCAAGCATTCGGGCGTTGCGAAGCGGAATATGTCTTTCGCGCTCGCCGGCGAGTCGTTCAGGATACCTACGCTGCGCATGAACCGGGCCTAAACGAAACGGGCGCCCGCTGCGCCCAGTCTTCCCCGGACATTCCGGCAGGTATCGCCGATGTTGTCCAGAACTCCCGCGACCGCGATGATGGCGGCATGAGGCGGGGCACCCTCCGGCGGGTTTTGGCGTACGATATCGAACGCGCGTGGTCTAACGATCTCAAATGTCTGAAGCGTGCCTATGATCTTTCCTTGCGGGATCGCCGACTGGCCGACTTCAACGCCGATACGGTTCGCGCGGTAGAATAATCTGACGAGGTCAAAAGTTGCCAGAGCGCATAAAAACCCCGGCATCGCTGCCGGGGTTGGTATGTCGTAGTTCGCTGCAGCAGCTGGATCAGAAGTCCATGCCGCCCATGCCGCCGCCCGGGGGCATGGCGGGGCCGGCAGCGGCCTTCTTCGGCAGCTCGGCGACCATGGCCTCGGTGGTGATCAAGAGCGCCGCCACGGAGGAGGCGTTCTGGATCGCGGTGCGCACGACCTTGGTCGGGTCGATGATGCCCTTGGTGACTAGATTGCCGTACTCGCCGGTCTGCGAGTCGAAGCCGTAGGCGTATTGATCCTTCTCCAGGATCTTGCCGACGATCACCGAGCCGTCCTCGCCGGCGTTGATCGCAATCTGGCGAGCGGGAGCCGACAGTGCCTTGCGCACGATCTCGACACCGGTCTTCTGGTCGTCATTCTTGGTGCGCAGGCCCTTGAGCGCTTCGGTGGCGCGGAGCAGGGCGACGCCGCCGCCCGGGACGATGCCTTCCTCGACCGCCGCGCGGGTCGCATGCATCGCGTCATCCACGCGGTCCTTGCGTTCCTTCACCTCGACCTCGGTCGCGCCGCCGACGCGAATCACCGCGACGCCGCCCGCGAGCTTGGCAAGACGCTCCTGGAGCTTCTCACGGTCGTAGTCCGAGGTGGTCTCCTCGATCTGCGCCTTGATCTGCGCCACGCGCGCCTCGATGTCGGCCTTCTTGCCGGCGCCGTTGACGATGGTGGTGTTCTCCTTGTCGATCATCACCTTCTTGGCGCGACCGAGCATGTTGAGCGTGACATTCTCGAGCTTGATGCCGAGGTCTTCCGAGATCGCCTGGCCGCCGGTCAGGATCGCGATGTCCTGCAGCATGGCCTTGCGGCGATCGCCGAAGCCCGGAGCCTTGACGGCCGCGACCTTCAGGCCGCCGCGCAGACGGTTCACGACGAGCGTGGCGAGCGCCTCGCCTTCGACGTCTTCGGCGACGATGACCAGCGGCTTGCCGGATTGCACCACGGCCTCGAGCAGCGGCAGCAGCTCGTTCAGCGAGGAGAGCTTCTTCTCGTTGATGAGGATGTAGGCGTCGTCCATCTCAACGCGCATCTTGTCGGCGTTGGTGACGAAGTAGGGCGAGATGTAGCCGCGGTCGAACTGCATGCCCTCGACCACGTCGAGCTCGGTCTCGAGCGACTTGGCTTCCTCGACCGTGATCACGCCCTCGTTGCCGACCTTCTTCATGGCGTCGGAGAGGAACCTGCCGATCTCGGCGTCGCCGTTGGCCGAGATGGTGCCGACCTGGGCGATCTCCTCGTTCGAGGTGACCTTCTTGGAGTTCTTCTGCAGGTCCGCAACGACGGCCTCGACCGCGAGGTCGATACCGCGCTTGAGGTCCATCGGGTTCATGCCGGCGGCAACCGCCTTGGCGCCTTCACGGACGATCGCAGCCGCGAGCACGGTCGCGGTCGTGGTGCCGTCGCCAGCCGCGTCAGCGGACTTGGAGGCGACTTCGCGCACCATCTGGGCGCCCATGTTCTCGAACTTGTCGTCGAGCTCGATCTCCTTGGCGACGGTGACGCCGTCCTTGGTGATGCGGGGAGCGCCGAACGACTTGTCGAGGACGACGTTGCGGCCCTTCGGACCGAGCGTGACCTTCACGGCGTTGGAGAGAATGTCGACGCCGCGCAGCATGCGGTCGCGGGCGTCGACGCCGAACTTGACTTCTTTGGCTGACATATTGGTTTCCCTGAGTGCTTGGATTTTGCTTCACGGCTTGTCTCACCCTTGACGATGCGCCCGGCCGGCGCTCCTCAGGGTGAGCGGTGCGAGCGTTGACTTAGGCGGCCTTCTTCTTCGAAGCGGGAGCTTCGAGCACGCCCATGATGTCGCTTTCCTTCATGATCAGCAGGTCCTGGCCGTCGATCTTGACCTCGGTGCCCGACCACTTGCCGAACAGCACGCGGTCGCCGACCTGGATGTCGATCGGGATCAGTTTGCCGCTCTCGTCGCGGCCGCCGGGGCCGACGGCGATCACTTCGCCCTGGGAGGGCTTTTCCTTGGCCGTATCCGGAATGATGATGCCGCCAGCGGTCTTCTCTTCGGCGTCGATACGCTTGACCACGACGCGGTCGTGAAGCGGACGGAATTTCATGCATTTCTCCTAAGTATTTGTATTAGTGACGGATTTCATGAGTGTTAGCAGTCAAGACCCGTGAGTGCTAGCACGGGCGTTCCTGAAATAGGACCGCTTTCTTACGGAGCAAGGGTTTGTGATAGAAAAATTGGCACACCCCGCCGGCTGATCCGACAATAGCCGATAGCTCACGATCCCCTCTTCGATGTAGGGCCGCATTTCTTCGGCGAATGATCATACCGGCCGGCAGCTGCAAACAGGAGGCGTCTCGGTCAGCATGTCCGGCACGACCCGGTAACCGCCACGGTGGCCTCCCTGAGGTTCAGACGACGGTATCTCACAGGTCTATGATCTCGCCTGAAACGATGACGCGCCCCGCACAGCGTGTCGCGGTGCAGTCGAAAAGAGCCAGGCGGCGGCGCCGCCCGTGGGCGAATGGTCACCGGCGCAGCCCGATATAGCTCTCCCAATTCAGCTCGCGTTCTGGCAATTTCAGTCTGATCAGAGGTTCGCAATGCCAAACAGATTTCCGCTCGACCCCAAACTGCCGAAGACCTTCGACGCGACGGCGAACGACGCACGAAGCAAGGCACAGCTCGATCAATGGTGGGATCGTCCCTATGGCGTCACGTTGCCGGATGGCCGGATCGAGGTGCGGTGCCTGAATGGTGGGGCGTGGGACCGTTCGACCCATCTCGGCATCGCCGATGATTACGATGCGGCCTGCGCGTTGGCCGAAGCAAAGCAAGCGAAGTGGCTCAAGTTCCGGGAGCGCCCCTGTGTCCAGTTCGACGCAGATCAGGTCTTGGTGGTCCGGCAGGCGCAGCGGCCGGACGAGGCGCCGCAGCAACTGGCGACGTTCGCTACGGCCGACGCGGCAACTGACTACTTGCGCGTCAATTTCCCGGATGCGTAGCCCGTTATTCCAACATCCGCATGGGAGCGGGATATCGCTCTCGACCTGGCTCTGTTTGGCTCTGCTCGGGACGTCCATCGTCTTGGAATTGATCTCGCAGCGGTAGGAGTGTTTGGGCGAGCCCCTCCGGGGGACGGCTCTACTCGCAACGGCACTCCCGGAGCCCGCAAACATTCTCCGCGCATTCGCGTGACGCTCCTCTCGCGGGTCATCGGCGACTTCACGACCATCAGCTCCGCTGACCGGCTTCTCTCCGGTAGAACCTGTTCTCGCCGACGCACGCCCGCATGTCGGTGCGCCGGAACCAGATGGCGCGTCCGCATCGCAGCGGCGGGTTCCCGGCGGTGAAGATGATCTGTTCATCGGTCCGCATCCGCAGCACCTCATGCGGCAGCATGAGCGGCCGGCGGGCGAGCTGCTTGGACCGGGTCCGGGACGAACCCGACATTTGCGAGGACCGGCTCAGCTGATCAACCTCGACCGTCGTGTCGCCGCATCGCTTCGAGATGTAGTCCGCCGTCTCGGGATCGTTGATCGCCGAAAAGGAGATCCAGGACGCGCTCTCGAACCACTTGCTGGTCGCGTCGCGTCCGCCATAGGCCTCGCGCATCTGGCCGATCGATTGGTAGAGCATCAGCAGTGTGATGCCATACTTGCGTCCCGCATCGCGCGCAG
The DNA here is from genome assembly GCF_029953005.1 of Bradyrhizobium sp. Mp27. Lineage (NCBI taxonomy): Bacteria > Pseudomonadati > Pseudomonadota > Alphaproteobacteria > Hyphomicrobiales > Nitrobacteraceae > Bradyrhizobium > Bradyrhizobium sp. Mp27. Next base: position 39,318 of record NZ_JASAUS010000087.1, read on the forward strand.
TTTCGAGAATGCGCAAGTATCCGAGCCGAGCGACCTCATCGAGCAGGAACAAGGTGCGGCCGGTCACTTCGCCATTGCGATTGTAGATGGCGTTGAGCAGCGAGCCGATG
>NZ_JASAUS010000088.1:0-38380 GCF_029953005.1 Bradyrhizobium sp. Mp27
GATCACCCTCGAAAGATTGTCGCGGGCGTCCTGCAGGATCAGGAACACGGCGCGGGCCTGCGCCTTGGTCATCTCGTTTTTGAGGATCAGCGCGTCGCTCTGCATACGCAGAACGCGCTGCTCCGTTTCGATGGTCAGCGAGCTATGGACCAGCTCCAGTGTCATGGGGCTTCTCCCTGTACGCATCGAGCGCGCGGGAGACCTGACGCAGCGAGTACGTCAGGGCGTCCTTGGTCAGCACCAGCTGGCCTTCAGCCCACGCCTCGAAATCGGGTTGCAGATGCATCGCGTTGACGGCACGCAGGATCGCGTCGGCGTGCCACCTGATCTCGTCGAGGCGTGGACCGATCCGCTGGTCCCACTGATCGAGGCTGATGCCCATGCGCGTCACTCCAGACCGCGCATGCCCCAGAGACGCGGGTCCGCAGTCGCACGACGGCGCCGCAGCGCGCGGCTCATCACGACATACGTGGTCGCAGGGAACGCCCCTGCGCGACCCGGCCAGTTCTTCGCGGTGTTGATGCTCGTGTCCGTCAGGGCCGCCACCTTCGACAAACCGCCGAGGTGATCGACCACTGCCTTCGCGGTCGCCAGTCTACGCATGATCGACTTCCGTTCGCAAGCGTGATTGCCATCGAACTCAGTACGACTTGGCGACGGCGGCGGAATTGCGGCGGGATTTAAAGGACGGTCGAGCTATAAATTCGTACTCATTGCGCAGGCGCATTAAGTGCGATACAACTTCGCGCAGGTTGCATTACCTATGTGTATACCAGTTATAGGTATCTTTCTGCACACACGCGCTGGGGCGAGATTGCATGAAGAAGATCAAGGGTTTCGAGAAGGAGGCCGACGCGTACAAGGCGCGGCTGAGACTATTGCGGGAGGTCGTTGCAGCGGGGAGCCAGCAAGTCTTTGCCGACAAGATCGGCATCGACATGAAGCGCTGGAACAATTACGAGCGCGGCTACCCGATCCCGCGCGAAATCGCCTTCCTTCTCAGGGAGAAGCTGAAGGAACCGCTCGCCGAGTGGCTGTGGTGGGGACTGGACAAACACTTATCCCCGCAATTCAGAGCCAACCTGAAAACCGCCGAGCAGCGCGCAGCGGCGCGCGCCAAGGCGGAAGCTGAACTGGCGGCAGCGAAAAAGCAGGTCGAGCTGCTGAAGAAGAAGGTTCGAGCCTAGAACGAGCGCTGTTGCGTTTCGTTCTGAGCGCGAGATAGGCTCCCCGGCTCTCAGCAAGAGAGCAAGGGGAGTTTCGTCATGGACGCATACGCTCGCCAATCCGACACACACAGAAATGAACGCGACCGCATCGCCGCCCTGCGCGACGAGATCGAGCGGTCGGCCTCGCGCATCTATCCGGCGCATCCGCCTGCACCACAGCAGCCCATGGTGCAGCCGCCCACCTACGGCGCGCCGCAGCGCGACGCCATCAATTCGCTGGTCGATAAGGTCGTCGGCGATGTCTGCGACCGCATCGTCGAATTGAAGAAGCAGCTCGACGCCCTGCAGCAGCAAATCTTGGTCGGCGGTGCCGCCACCAAGGTCACCCTCAACGAGCAGATCGACGCCTGCATGCGCGTCAACGACGAGACCACGCGCATCGGCGATGCGGTCGGGGAGATCGCCGACCGGCTGCTGAGGCTGTGACCATGGCGCAGCATGAGCCCTTCATGGGCGTCGGCGATGTCGAAGCGCCGACCCCGGCACCAGCCCCGAAGAAGCCCGAGCGCCCGCTGAGCCTCGACGAGCGCAAGGCGCTCAACTGGTTCAAGGCGAACAGCCCCACCAGCGGCAACGCGAAGGGGATGCCCAAGAGCGAACACCGCGCCGTCCTGATGGCGCGGTGCCTGATCGAGATCAGCCCGGAGCGCAAACGCCACGACCCCATCAGCTACTCGATCACCGGCAAGGGCATCGACCATCTGAAGGGGTGGCACGATGACTGAGGAGACGCCGTTCACCGCCCCGTGGACGCCGAGCGAGGTGGACGCGCTCAACCGCTTCCAGCGGCTGGGCGTGTTCCACCCGTTCACCCGTCCCGACAGCCACGACGGTGCGGATCGCGCCCTCGTGGCGACCCGTGATGGCTGGGTGTGCTGCCACTGCGCCTACCGGCAGAACTGGGCACACCGCTGGATGCTCGCCGCCGAGCCCACACTGGGCTCGCCAGGGGGAACGCAAAGCCCGCTGCGCGACCTCATCCTGCACCTCGACCGGGTCGCGCGGTACCACATCGCCTACCCGCAGGCGGCCGACGCCCTGCGCCATCTGCGCGACCACCTGTCGGCGCTGGCGTTCTGCGAGGAGACCAACCAGCGTGCCGCAAGCGGCGCGCCCCCCACCGTCTACGAGCGTCAGGAGGGCCGCCCGTGAGCGACCGCGACCAGAGCACCAAGACCGCCACCAACGAAAACGAACGCACCGACGAGTCTGCCTCCGAGGTGCGGCCCATGCTCAATGCCGAGCAGGTTCTGGCGCTGATCCCGATCAGCCGCACGACGCTGTTCCGGCTGGAGCGCGACGGCCTGTTCCCCGAGGGGCAGGCGATCACGCCGCACCGGAAGCTGTGGTTTCAGGACGAGGTGGTTGCTTGGCAGAAGGCCCTGCAAGACCCGAAATCATCGCTGGCGCAGATGGTGAAGGCGCGCCGCACGAAGGCGGCGTGATCAGCTCGGTCTAACCGTTTTCTACGTCCAATAGGCCCCGTTAGCCCGGCGTTAGCCCGGACAACGGGGCTAATTTTTTTATGTAGGGAAATCAGCTAGTTGGTGATCTTGACGCCATTCTGAACGGGAAGTGCCCGGACCGCTCCGAAGCGACGAACCTAGCCGCGTTGGGCGCGGCTCTCTCCCCGTCAATTGAGGCGGATAAGTGACGGGCTCGACGCTCTTGCGCGATTGCGTGCCTTCTTAACGTGGCCGACGAAAAGATCAATGCCGACAAGCGTCTTTGGCCACGCCTTGAACCGCTCCCAGGCCTGCGATCCGTGAAATTCCTTGTGATAGGATTCAGGCCCGCAGGTCCTCGAATCAACGTGTGCCGATGTCCATGTTCCAGCGCCTTCTCGAGGGCCTTCCTGAGGGCCTTGGCACCCGCCTCTGTCTTCTCGCCTTCGTCCTCGCCTCCGTGCTCTCCGCAAGCGGCGCAGGGGCTGAGGAAGCCCATGCCATCGCGATGCACGGGAGGCCGGCGATGCCGGCCGATTTCACCCACATGCCCTACGTCAACCCTGATGCCCCCAAGGGCGGCCGGCTGACCTGGGGCATTCTCGGCACCTTCGACAGCCTCAATCCCTTCATCGTCAAGGGACTGGCCGTGCAGCCGGTGCGGAACTACGTGGTCGAGAGCCTGCTCGCGCGCGGCAATGACGAGCCGTTCACGCTCTACGGCCTGCTCGCCAGATCGGTCGAGACCGATGACGCGCGGAGCTTTGTCACGTTCCGTCTCGATCCCCGCGCCCGCTTCTCCGACGGCAAGCCGGTCCTGGCGGAGGATGTGCTGTTCTCCTGGCAACTGCTGCGCGATCACGGCCGCCCCAATCATCGGCAATATTACGCCAAGGTCGCCAGGGCCGAGGCGCCCGACCCCCTCACCGTCCGCTTCGACCCGGCTGGCGCCAACGACCGGGAATTGCCGCTGATCCTCGGCCTGATGCCGATCCTGCCGAAGCATGCAGTGGATGTCGCGACCTTCGAGGAGACGACGCTGACCGGCCCGATCGGCTCGGGCCCGTATCGGATCATGGCGGTGAAGCCCGGCGCGAGCGTGACCTTGACCCGCAATCCCGACTATTGGGGCCGCGACCTGCCCATCAATCGCGGGCTCTACAATTTCGACGAGATCAGGCTCGACTATTTTCGCGAGGCCAACGGCCAGTTCGAAGCCTTCAAGCGCGGCCTCTATGATTTCCGCGTCGAGCACGAGCCGCTGCGCTGGCACGAAGGTTACGACTTTCCAGCCGCCAAAAGCGGCGAAGTGATCCGCGACACCATCAAGCCCGGCGTGCCGCAGCCTTCCGAATTCCTGGTGTTCAACACGCGCCGTCCGATCTTCGCCGACATCCGCGTGCGCCGGGCACTTACGCTGCTGTTCGATTTCGAACTGGTCAACCGCAACTATTTCTTCGGACTCTATTCGCGCGTTGCCGGCTATTTCGCCGGCTCCGACCTGTCGGCGTATGGCCGGCCAGCGGATGCGCGCGAGCGCGAGCTGCTGAAGCCCTTTGCCGCGCAGATCCCGCCCGACGTCATGGACGGCAGCTACCGCCTGCCCGTCACCGACGGCTCGGGACGCGACCGGACGACGCTGCGCGCGGCACTCAAGCTCCTGTCGGACGCCGGCTACGATCTCGACGGCACCGTCCTGCGTAACCGCGCGACAAAAGCCCCCTTCACCTTCGAGATGCTGGTGACGACCCGCGACCAGGAGCGCATCGCGCTCGCGTTCCAGCGCGACCTCAAGCGCGCCGGCATCGAGCCGAGCGTTCGCGCGGTCGATCCCGTGCAGTTCGACCAACGCCGGCTCGGCTACGAGTTCGACATGATCCAGAACCGCTGGGACCAGTCGCTGTCGCCCGGCAACGAGCAGTATTTCTATTGGGGGAGTGCGGCCGCCGACAATCCGGGCACCCGCAACTACATGGGCGCCAAAGATCCCGCCGTCGATGCCATGATCGACGCTCTCCTTGAGGCCCGTGATCACACGGCCTTTGTCTCGGCGGTGCGGGCGCTCGACCGCGCCTTGATCTCCGGTTTCTATACAATCCTCCTGTTTAACGTATCCGAGCAATGGATCGCGCGCTGGAATCGGATAGAACGGCCAAAGGTCACCTCGCTGTCCGGCTACCTGCCGGAGACCTGGTGGTCGAAGGGGCAGCCGCAAGCGAAGTGACGCCGTGAATCAGCCAGCCGTATCGCCGACGCTCGACACGCTGTTTCAGCGCACGCTGATGCGGCAACCGCACGCGCCCGCCCTGCTCGATCCCCTCAACAAGGCCCGCGTGACCGGGCACCAGCCGCGGCGGATGACCTACGCCGAGGCCGACACCGCCATCGAGGCCCTGTCAGCGCATTTCGTCGAATCGGGCCTGCCGGCCAATTCCGTCATCGCGATCCAGCTGCCTGCTACGGTCGAGTTCGTGCTGACAGTGCTCGCCGCGCATCGCGCCGGGCTCGTCGTCGCCGTGCTGCCGCTGCTCTGGCGCCATGCGGAACTTACCGCCGCGCTGAACCGCACCGCGGCGCGCGCCATCGTCACCATGAGCAAGGTCGACGGCGTCAGCTATTCCGACCTCGCGATGCATGCCGCCGCGGAGGCCTTCTCGATCCGCTACGTCTGCGGTTTCGGCGCCGACCTGCCCGAGGGCATGGCCTCGCTCGACGACGTGCTGGCCCGCCCGCCCGGCACCACGCGCGCCGTGATCCAGGACGGCCGCAAGGCGGCGATGATCTCCTTCGACGTCACCGCGGAAGGCTTTCGCCCGGTGCCGCGGCCGCATTTCAGCCTGATCGCCGGCGGGCTCGCGATGTCGCTCGAAGCCGACATCAAGCAGGGCGCGACCGTGATGGCGGCGTTCACGCCGATGTCGTTCGCAGGCCTCGCCTCCTCGCTCGCGGTGTGGCTGCTCTGCGGCGGCACGCTGGCGCTGCATCATCCCTTCGAGAACGACGTGCTGGAACAGCAGATCAACGCGCACGAATGCGAGGTGCTGATCGCCCCCGCGCAGCTCGCGCTGCGGCTTGGCGACGCCGACCTCGCGGCGCGGATGCCGAGCTTGCGCAACGTCATCGGCCTCTGGCGCGCGCCCGAGCAGGTGGCGGCGAGCGATGCCTGGATCGCGTCGCATGCACCGCTGACCGACGTCTATCTGTTCGGCGAGGCCGGGCTGTTCGGCGCCCGCCGCGGCGAGGACGGCATGCCTGTTGCGGTGATGCCCGGGCCGCACGGCGCCCCGCGCGAGCAATCCGGTTCCTCCATCGCCGGCGAGATCCTGCTGACGCCCAGGGGCACGCTCGGCCTGCGCGGAGCGATGGTGCCGATCGCGGCCTACGCGCCGCCGCAGCCGGTCGGCGACACCCTGACGGCGCAGCCGCCGCGCGATTATGTCGACACCGGCTATGCCGCGCGGCTCGACCGTCCGAGCGGGGCGATCTGCATCACCGCACCGCCCTCCGGCATCATGGCCGTCGGCGGCTATCGCTTCCTGTCCAACGACCTCCAGGAATGGGCGCGCCGGCTCGGCCAGGGCGCCCTGCTCACCGCGCTGCCCGACCGGCTCTCTGGTCACCGGCTCGCAGGACGGGCGCAAGACAATGCCCGCGCCCGCGAAGCGCTCAATGAACTCGGGCTTAACCCCCTGATGGTCGAGGCTTTTCGCGACCGCTCCGGGCCGGTTTAAGCGTAGTTTCGACCCATCCATTGACGCTGCATTAAGGCAACCGGACTAGATTGCGTGGCATCTGTTGCGTGATCAGAGTTTGCGATGTCCCAGGCGGGCCCGATCCTGTTTGTGTCCAACGCCCAGCGGCCGCCTTTCATTGCGGCACTGGACGAGGCCCGTCTGTTTCCCGTCGTCGACGCCGACTGGGCCAGCGCGGCGCGCGCGGTCGAGCAGGTGCAGCCGGCCGCGGTTCTCGCCGCGATGCATGCCGGGCACGAGCCCTACCTTGCGCCGCTCGCCAGGAAGATCGCGGACCAATCGCCCTACCTGCCGTTCGTCGCGCTCGATGCTGCGGGCACGCTGCCGCAGAATGCCCTGCCCTTTTCCTCACGCGGCGGCAATTCCGACCGCCTCGTCGCGCGGCTCCGCGCCGCGCTGCGCGTGCGCACTCTCCATGCGACGGTTCTGCGCCGGCTGCCGGACGCGAAAGTCGGGTTGCCGGAGGCGGATCCGGCACGCGATGCAACGGTGCTCCTGATCGGCCGCGGCACAGCTTATCCTGCGCTCTCCGTCGCACTCGGCGAACGCGTCGGGGTCGTCGGCGCGCTCTCGATCGAGGCCGCGGCCAAGCATCTCAACACCCGCGACATCGATGGCGTCGTGCTCGCCGAAGGTTTTACCGCGCGCGTCACCGACGCCTTCCTCACGGTGCTCGCCGAAGACACCCGATTCCGCAGCCTGCCCGTGGTCGTCACCGCGCACCAACTCGCGCAGACGTACGACCTGCCCAATCTCGAGCTGATCCCGGGCGAGCCGGCGAAGGTCGCCGCCAACGCGCTGCCGCTGATCCGCCAGCACGCGATGGAAGCGCAACTGAGCCGCACGCTGCGTTCGATCGATGCCGGCGGCTGGCTCGATCCGCGCAGCGGCCTGCTCACGGTGGAAGCTTTTGCCCGCGATTTCGCCAAGGCGGTCGAGCAGGCTCTTGCCCGCGGCGGCGGCCTCTCCGTGGCGCGCTTCGCCTTCGAGCCCGGCAATTCCCGCGCCCAGCTCGACGCCGCGCGGATCCTGAGCCGCCTGATGCGGCAGATGGATTTTGGCGTGGCGCAGAAAGACGGCTCCGTCGTCGTCGTGTTCGCGGAGACCGACTTCCGCACCGCCCACATGATCGCCCGCCGCCTGTCGGCGGTGATGCGGCATACCTCCAATGGCAAGCACGAGATGCGCAGCGATCCCGTCGTCAGCGTGGACTCGCTGTCGCCGTCGGATACGGCGCGGTCGCTGCTCGGGCGTCTCTCAGCCGACGCGTCGCGCGCGGCGTCGTAGTCGCGCGTCAGCAATCCCTGATCTCGTGCGCGCTCCTTGTAAGGGCAACGGGACGCTAAACGCCGCCGCCATTCGCGCTCGATTTCGGGGCGGTCGCCAGAGCGGGAGTGGCCAGGAGAAAGCCGACAGTTTCGTTCAGGAGCTCGTGGGCCCGGTCGACGATGTCGTCCAGCGACATCGTCTTTGCGAACATGCGCTGCGCTTCAGCCAGCAACTGGTCGCGAGTCGGCATGCTGGACAGGCGTAAATCGGCACGCTGCTGCAACAGAATGATCGCGTCCCGGACCGACAATTCGGTCTCATGGATCGACGTCTTGATCGCCTGTGCGATGTGTTCAGGATTGAAGCGAGCGGCGAGCTGCTCGGCCGCTTGCTTGATCGCGCGTGATCCCAACCGATGCTCATTGCGCAGGACCAGCTTGGGCGGCATCTTCAGGTCCCGGACAATCCCCAGCCAGGACAAGGCCACCAGGATATAATAGGTGAGATCAATCTCGTACCAGTGGAAGCCCTGTCGAGCGCTGGCCTGATAGGCGTGGTGATTGTTGTGCCACCCCTCACCCATCGTGACGAGAGCGAGCAGCCAGTTGTTGCGGGAATCGTCACCGGTCACATAGCGCCTGCGGCCGTGAACATGTGCGAGGGAGTTGATGCAGAACGTGGCGTGATAAACCAGCACGGTGCTCCAGAGGAAGCCGACCACGAGTCCTGACCACCCCGCAATGAGGAAGCAGAGGCCCGCGAGCACGAACGCCGGCAGAAGCTCCAGTTTGTGCAGCCACATCAACTCGGGATACGACGCCAGATCCGATACTTTCACCAGGTCGGTTGCATCGTGCTGCCGGTAGAAGATCCAGCCGAGATGACTGTAGAGGAAGCCCTTGTGCCGGGGCGAATGCACATCCTGCGCGGTATCCGAGTGAAGATGATGATGGCGATGTTTGGCGGCCCACCAGAGGACGCTTTTCTGAGCGCTGCTCTGGGCCAGGAAGGCCAGGATGAACTGAAACACCCGGCTGGTCGCGTAAGCCCGATGCGAGAAATACCGGTGATACCCGGCGGTGATCGCAAACATGCGCAACCAGTACAGAACCGCGCAAATGACAACGGCTTGCCACGAGACGCCCGACCAGATCGCCGCGACGCATCCCGCGTGGACCAATATGAACGGCAGGACCTGCGGATACATGACGTCGTCGTGTTCGTCACCGTGTTCCTGGCCTGAATCGATATTGATAGACACGCTCGCGACCTCAGAAGTTTCAATGGGCGGGGGCAGCCCCGCTTTGCGGTACAAAAAACCCGCGGCCGGTAAACCAGTCGCGGGTCACACGAATCAGGTCATTAGTCGGGCACGCTATCAGCGGCGAGGCCAAATCGTCGGCCGAACTCGACGAATCGAACATGGCTGTCGTTCGATCATTCCGCAAGTGGCCATATGCCGCTGTTTTGTATCCAATTACCGCTCCGGTGGCGCTCGGAACAATTACGCCGCCTTCTTGCTCTGCGCGAGCTGTGCCAGCTGCCGCATGATCTCCGTGGTGCCGGCGAGACGCTCTTCCGGCGTCTCCCAGTCCTGCAGGAACACCACCTTCATGTCGGGCCGCACCTTGGCGGCCTGGCCGTAGCTGCGGATGAACGACACCAGGCGGTCGGGATGGGCGAACGAATTATCGCGGAAGGCGATGACGGCGCCCTTCGGGCCGGCGTCGATCTTCCCGACATTGGCCGTGCGGCAGAACGCCTTGATCGCGGCGACCTTGAACAGATAGCGCACCTCGTCCGGCAGCACGCCGAAGCGGTCGCGCATCTCGGCGCCAAAGTTCTCGATCTCCTCCTCGGTGTCGAGATCGGCGAGCCGCCGGTACAGCGACAGCCGCACCGAGAGGTCGCCGACATAATCTTCCGGAATGAGCACGGGCATGCCGATGGTGATCGAGGGCGACCAGCGGTCAGCCGCGGGCTCGGACACGCCGGCCTTGAGGTTGACGATCGCCTCCTCCAGCATCGACTGATAGAGCTCGAAGCCGACCTCCTTGATGTGGCCGGACTGCTCCTCGCCGAGCAGGTTGCCGGCGCCGCGGATGTCGAGGTCGTGCGAGGCGAGCTGGAAGCCCGCGCCCAGCGTCTCCAGCGATTGCAGCACGGTGAGCCGGCGCTCGGCCTGCGCGGTGATCTTCTGCTGCGCCGGCAGCGTGAACAGCGCATAGGCCCGCAGCTTGGAGCGGCCGACGCGGCCGCGAAGCTGATACAGCTGCGCCAGGCCGAACATGTCGGCACGGTGCACGATCAGCGTGTTGGCGTTGGGAATGTCGAGGCCGGATTCCACGATGGTGGTCGACAGCAGGATGTCGAACTTGCCGTCGTAGAAGGCGGTCATGATGTCCTCGATCACCGCGGGCGGCATCTGGCCGTGCGCGACCGCGACTTTCATCTCCGGCACGTTCTTGTCGAGGAAGTCCTTGACCTCGGCGAGGTCGTCGATGCGCGGCACCACGTAGAAGGCCTGGCCACCGCGATAGCGCTCGCGCAGCAGCGCCTCGCGGATCATCAGCGGATCGTGCGGAGCGACGAAGGTGCGCACCGCGAGACGGTCGACCGGGGGCGAGGCGATGATCGAGAGCTCGCGGACGCCGGTCAGCGCCAACTGCAGCGTGCGTGGGATCGGCGTCGCCGACAGCGTCAGCACGTGCACCTCGGAGCGAAGCGCCTTCAGCCGTTCCTTGTGGGTGACGCCAAAATGCTGCTCCTCGTCGACGATGACGAGGCCGAGATCGCGGAACTTGATCGCCTTGCCGAGCAGCGCGTGGGTGCCGACGACGATGTCGACCGAGCCATCGGCGATCCCCTTCTTGACCAGGTTCAGCTCCTTGGTCGGGATCAGGCGCGAGGCCTGCGCCACGTTGACCGGAAAGCCCTTGAAGCGCTCGGCGAAGGTTTTTGCGTGCTGCCGCGCCAACAGCGTGGTCGGCACCACGACCGCGACCTGCTTGCCTTCGAGCGCGACGGCAAAGGCCGCGCGCAAGGCCACCTCGGTCTTGCCGAAGCCGACGTCGCCGCAGATCAGCCGGTCCATCGGACGGCCGAGCTCGAGGTCCTTCAGCGTGGATTCGATGGCCCCTAACTGGTCCTCGGTCTCGTCATAGGGGAAGCGCGCGCAGAACTCGTCATAGAGGCCCGGCTGCACCGGCAGCTTTGGCGCCTCGTGCAAATGGCGCGCGGCGGCGATCTTGATCAATTCGCCCGCGATCTCGCGGATGCGGTTCTTGAGCTTCGCCTTGCGGGTCTGCCAGCCGCTTCCGCCCAGACGATCCAGCTCGACCGTGGTCTGGTCGGAGCCGTAGCGCGACAACAGCTCGATGTTCTCGACGGGCAGGAACAGCTTTGTCTCGGCGGCGTAATGCAGCTCGAGGCAGTCGTGGGGCGCGCCGGCGACGTCGAGAGTCTGGAGGCCGATGAAGCGGCCGATGCCGTGATCGACGTGGACGACGATGTCGCCCGCGGCAAGGCTCGTCACCTCCGAGATGAAATTGTCGAGCTTGCGGCTCGCCTTGCGCGGCCGCACCAGGCGGTCGCCGAGGATGTCCTGCTCGCTGATCAGCGCGATCTCGTCGGTCTCGAAACCGCTTTCCAGACCGAGCACGGCGAGCATGGTCTCGTTGCGCGGGGTCGCCTGCACCGTCCGCCAGGCGTTGACGCTGGTGGTATGGGTCAGCTTGTGGTCGCGCAGCATCGAGGTCATGCGGTCGCGCGATCCCTCGCTCCAGAGAGCGATCACGACCTTCTTGCGCTGGGCATGCAGCGCCATCACGTGGCAGACGACGGACTCGAACACGTTGACGGTGGCGTCGTTGCGTTCGGGTGCGAAGTCGCGGCCCTTGCGCGCGCCGGCATCGACGATCGTCGCACCATCGGCCGGAACCGAAAACTGCGTCAGCCGCACCAGCGACATCTCGCTTTCGCGCTTCGTCCATTCCTCGTCGGTGAGATAGAGCCTGTCAGGCGGCAGCGGCTTGTAGATGGCGCCGCCGCCGGGATGCTCCATCGCATCGCGGCGGGCTTCGTAGTAGTCCTGGATCTGCTTGAAACGCTCGCGGACGGCGTCCTCGGCCTGCGGCTCGATCGCGATGGCTGCGCCTTGCAGATAGTCGAACAGCGTGTCCATCCGGTCCTGGAACAGCGGCAGCCAGTGCTCCATGCCGGGATGGCGGCGGCCTTCGCTGACGGCCTCGTACAGCGCGTCGTCGCGCTCGGGCGCGCCGAACTCGGCGACATAGCCCATGCGGAAGCGGCGGATGGTGTCGGTGACGAGCTGGAATTCCGAGATCGGCACGAGGTCGAGCGAGCGCATGTCGAGCATCGTGCGCTGGGTCTCGGCGTCGAAGGAGCGGATCGATTCCAGGCTGTCGCCGAAGAAGTCGAAGCGGACCGGCTGGTCGAGGCCGGCCGGAAACAGATCCAGGATGCCGCCGCGCACGGCATATTCGCCGGGCTCGCGCACGGTCGAGGAGCGGTTGTAGCCGTTGTGCTCGAGCCAGGCGACGATGGTGTCCATCGGCACCACGTTGCCGGGCGCAACCGACAGCGCCTGCGCGGCAACGAGTTCGCGCGCAGGGACGCGCTGCACGATTGCGTTCACCGTGGTGAGCACGATCAGCGGCTTGTCGCTGCCGGTCAGCGGCGCAAGCCGCGCCAGCGTGGTCAGGCGCTGCGCCAGGATGCCGCCATGCGGCGAGACGCGGTCATAGGGCTGGCAGTCCCAGGCCGGAAAGGTCAGCACCGGCAAATCGGGCGCGAAGAATTGCAGTGCGCGCTCGAGCTGCTGCATTCGCCCACCGTCGCGGCAGACCACGGCGAGGCTGACGGCCGGTTTCTTCGGCCGCGCGGCGATGGCGCGGGCGAGATCGGAGATGACGAGGCCCTCGGCGCCCTCGGCAACATTGGCAAGCGTCAGCGCGCGGCCGGGCGTAAGCAGCTCGGCCGGCGACTTCATCCCCTGTTTCATAAATCGCCGTCCGTAATCGGGAACGCCTTGATGCGGGCAAACAGCGCGCCGGTGACATCAGCTGGCAGCACCTTGTCACCGGTGATGGCGGCATAGAGATCGGGATCGGACTCTTCGAGCAGGGTCTCGAGCTCGGTCAGCTCGTCGTCGGACAGATTGCCGATCTCGGCATCCGCGAAGCGGCCCAGGATCAGGTCCATCTCGCGCGTGCCGCGGTGCCAGCAGCGGAACAGAAGCCGCTTGCGGCGATCGTCCAGCCCGTTGCTCGATCGTGTCGTTCCCGTCATGTCTCAGATCCAGTCAAACGCAGAAAGCCCGGACGTGCCGGGCCGGCGTGATATAGCCACTCGGACCGCCCCTGTCAGCCCTCGATTTGGCATGGCCCGCTGCCCGCGCGAGCGCCGCGAAAAAAGCCGTGGATGCCCGGCATAAAGCCGGGCAAGAGGAGCCAAATCGATCCTAGATTCGCTCTCATGCGCCCCAGCCCGCTCAATCCGCTGTTTGCTCCCGTGACCAGCCTGCCCGGCGTCGGTCCGAAGCAGGACAAGCTGCTGCAGTACCTGCTCAGCCGCAATGAGACGCCGCGCCTGGTTGACCTGCTGCTGCATTTGCCGAGCCAGGTCATCGACCGCCGTGCGCGGCCAAAGATCCGCGACGCCGTCCAGGGAACCATGGTGACGCTGGAGGTCACCGTCGATCGCCACCGCCCACCTCCGCCGCGCAACGCCCGCGCGCCCTATCTCGTGTATGCCAGCGACGACACCGGCGACGTCGTACTGACCTTCTTCCGCGCCAAGCCCGGCTATGTCGAAAAGCTGCTGCCTGTTGGCGAGAAGCGCTACGTCTCGGGCACGCTGCAGATGTATGACGGCATCCCTCAGATCGTGCATCCCGACCGCGTGCTCGACGAGGAGGCGATTTCAAAGCTCTCGGGGATTGATCCCGTCTATCCGCTCACCGAGGGCCTGGCGCTCGGCTCGCTCCGCCGCGCGATCGCGCAGGCGCTTCAGAAGCTGCCCGCTTTGCCCGAGTGGATCAGCCCCGAGGTGATGCGCCGCTGCAATTTTCCGCCGATCGCCGAAGCGCTCAGCCGCGTGCATCAGCCGGTCGAGCTCACCGACATCCTGCCCGAAAAGTCCTACTGGTCGCGCCTCGCCTTCGACGAGCTTTTGGCCGGCCAGCTCGCGCTGGCCCTGATCCGCGCCCAATTGCGCCGCCCCGCCGGCGTTCGCAATGCCGGCGACGGTCACTTGCGCAACAAGATCATCGACGCCCTGCCCTATGCCCTGACCCCGTCCCAGCGCAGCGCCGCGGCCGCCATCGCCGAGGATCTGAAACAGCCCGTGCGCATGCTGCGCCTGCTTCAGGGCGATGTCGGCTCGGGCAAGACCGTGGTGGCGCTGCTGGCGGCCGCCGCCGTCGCCGAAGTCGGCAAGCAGGCCGCGCTGATGGCGCCAACGGAAATTTTGGCGCGGCAGCACATCAAGACCATCGCCCCGCTCGCGGAGCGCGCAGGGCTGCGCGTGGCCATCCTCACCGGCCGCGAGAAAGGCAGGGAGCGGCGCGAGCTGTTGGCGCAACTCGAAGCCGGCGAGATCAATCTCCTCGTCGGCACCCATGCGCTGATCCAGGACGACGTGATCTTCAACGATCTCGCCCTGGCCGTCGTCGACGAGCAGCATCGTTTCGGCGTGCGCGAACGCCTCGCGCTGACCTCGAAGGGCGCCGCCGTCGACGTGCTGGTGCTGAGTGCGACGCCGATCCCGCGCACGCTGGTGCTGACCTATTTCGGCGACATGGACATCTCCGAGTTGCGCGAGAAGCCCGCCGGCCGCCAGCCGATCGAGACCCGCACCATATCGATGAGCCGCCTCAATGAGGTCACGGACAGCATCGGCCGGGCCTTGGAGGCAGGCAAGCTGGTCTACTGGATCTGCCCGCTGGTCGAGGAATCCGAGGCTGAAGGCACCGAGCACCTGACCAACGCGACCAAACGCTTCGAGAGCTTGCAAAAGCGTTTCGGCGACCGCGTCGGCCTCGTCCACGGCCAGATGAAGGGCACCGAGAAGGACCGCGTGATGGGCCAGTTCGCCGCCCATGAGATCGGCCTTCTGGTTGCGACCACCGTGGTCGAGGTCGGCGTCGACGTGCCGGCCGCGACCATCATGGTGATCGAGAATGCCGAACGGTTTGGCCTGGCCCAGCTGCACCAGCTGCGCGGCCGCATCGGGCGCGGCTCGCAAGCCTCGACCTGCCTCTTGCTGTATAGCGAGCCGCTCGGTGAGATGTCGAAGGCACGCCTGAAGGTGATCCGCGAGACCACCGACGGCTTTCGCATCGCCGAGGAAGATTTGAAGCTGCGCGGCGAAGGCGACGTGCTGGGCGTGCGCCAGAGCGGCCTGCCCGGCTACCGCATCGCGCGCTCGGAGGTGCACGGCCAGCTCATCACCCAGGCCAGAGACGAGGCGCTGCGGATCCTGAAGGACGATCCGAAGCTCAAGGGCGAGCGCGGCGAGGCGCTGCGGTGCCTGCTGTATCTCTACGAGCGGGACGAGGCGATCCCGCTGATCGGGGCGGGTTAGCCTGCTGCTCTTCAGCGCCCGACCTCGTAAGCCGCCACATGCGCGCGGGCCAGATCCAAGAGCGGCGTATCGATACCGAGCGTGCGGGCGCGATTGGCCATATCGCCCAGGATATGCTCCGCTTCGGTGACCGAACCACGCTCGATATCGCGCAGCATCGAAGCCTTGAGCGGCGAGTCCCGCGTGGTGAACAGTTTCCGGTCGAACGCGATGAATGGGGCGCGCGGCTCAAAACCCGACGCCGCTGCAACGGCACAGCATTCCGCGAACAGCCGGAAAATGGACTGCTCGCCGTTCGGCACCGCCAGGATGTCGCCAATACTTGCGCGCATCAGGCAGGTGATGCCGGCGAGCGTGCTGAGCTGGACGAACTTCTCCCACATGTCCTGCATGATCGCTTCGCTGGCGCGCACGTCGAGACCGGGGACCTGGAGCAGTGTTTCCAGCGCGAGCACACGCTCGCTCAGCGAACCCTTGGTCTCGCCGAGGACGATCATCTGATTGGCCATGAACTGAACGACGCGGCCATCCGCATCGAGCCCGGCACTGACGTTCGCCAATCCGCCGAGAACGCACGCGGCGCCGAACCTCGCGGTCAGAGCGTCAATATGTTTCAATCCGTTGAGGATCGGCAGAATCATCGTGTTGGCGCCAACGGCCGGGGCAAACTGGGCCATCGCATCGTCGAGCGAGTAGGATTTCACCCCGACGAGCACGACATCGAACGTCTCCTTGAGATCGTTAGCCAGGACGATCTTCGGCTGCACGGCAAAGTCGCCATGCGGGCTCACGACCTGCAGTCCATTCCGCCGCAATTGCACCGCTCGTCCGGGCCGCACCAGAAAGGTCACGTCGCGTCCCGCTCGAACCAGGCAAGCTCCGTAATAACCGCCAAGCGCGCCTGCGCCGATCACCAGCACTCTCATTCGAACTCCGATTGCATCCATCTGTCTCCGCAGAAACGATAGCAGACGGGGCGTGCGGCGTCTCCTTGCCGTCATTGCGAGCGCAGCGAAGCAATCCAGAATCTTCCCACGGAGACAGTCTGGATTGCTTCGCTGCGCTCGCAATGACGATGTGGATAGAGCCGGTTCAGAAGACTCACCCTTTCCCCACGACCGGCTTTATGGAACCTTGCGCTCATGCGCCGGATCATCGTCGTTGGCTCCCAGGGAAGCGGAAAGACGAGGCTCTCCCGAAATCTCGGGCGGAAGCTTGGACTGCCCGTGGTGCATCTCGACGTGCTCTATTGGCGGCCGGGCTGGAAGCCATCCGACAAGGCCAGCTTCCGTCTGCGCGTCGCGGAGGCGATCGCGGGTGATGCATGGGTCATCGACGGCAGCTTCTCGGGGCTCGCCTTCGATCTCACCCTTGCGCGTGCCGACACCATGGTCGTCATCGACCGCCCGCGCTGGCTCTGCCAGTGGCGCATTCTCTGGCGCTCCGCGTTCGATCGCGACACGACGCGCCCCGATCTGCCCGAGGGATGTCCGGAACAGTTTGACTGGAAACTGATGAAGGAGGCGTGGCGCTACGACACCGAGCGCGTGCCTGTCATCGAGGCCGAGCGGCTTCAATATGGCCCTGATGTCCCGGTCGTGCGCCTGAGACGCGACCGGGACATCCAGGGTTTTCTGGAGTCGGTTTCAGTGCACGGCGAGTGATCCATTGCCGTGACTTCGGACTGGACGGTCAGGCCTTCTTCTGCGCGACACGCGCTGCGAACGCCTTCAGCAGTGCCGCATCCACCGCTTCGCCATTCGCGTCCGAGGCGAGGTGCTCGAACCAGCGTGCAAAGCCTTCGTAGATCTGGCTCGCCGGATGGTCGGGCCCGAGGAAACCCGAGATCTCCCGCATCTCCGCGACCCAGCGATAGGCCTTCGGGATCATGTCCGGCAGCGCGACTTCGAGCCGGGCCAGGACCGCGGGCTGGCTCAGCGCGAGCTCGTCGCGCAGCGCGTCAGCCGCGCCCGCTTTCGTCGCCGCGACCACCATGGCCGAGCCGATGCCGGCCAGGCCCTTGACGATGCCGGCATAGGACATCTTCAGCGCGGAGGCCGCGCCGACGGGTCCCTCGACAATCCGCACGTCGAGCCCGAGATCCTTCAGCACCGCGAGATCCCCAGCGTACTCGCCGGACAGGTAGAAAGCCGGGCTCTTGCCGCCGGGCTGCGGCGGGAAGCCGATGATGCCGCCATCGACGAACGGCGCTTGCGCCGAGCCGATGATCTCCTCGATTCTTTGAACGGTATCGACATTGACCGCGTTGCAGTCGACGACGATGGGCTTCTTCTCGCGCCGGACGATCAGCGCCGCCAGGCGTTCGGCCAAAGCCACGGCTTCGCCCGGCGGCACGATCGAAAGGATGATGTCGGCCTCCGCGATCGCGTCATCCTCGGCGCCGATCATGCCGGCATCCGCGGCGCGCTTTTGCGTCGCCTCGCTACGTCCCTTCAACGACGTCAGCACGCGCGCACCGTTTTCGCCGAGGCGGCGGGCCACGGCGCTGCCCATGGCGCCGGGCGCGAGGATCGCAATGGTCTTCGTCATCATGCACTCCAGGTCGAATTCCGAGCGAGGGCGCTCAATTCAACCGGAAGACTAGCAGAGGACGAAAATGCTTGCGTGAATGCGGCCATCCGAAACGGGAATGGCCCTACTCCACCTTCGCAGGCTGGGGCTGGAGCGCGGACGCGTTGGCAATGCGCGCGGCGTTCGCCATGCCCGCGAGTGCGGCGGCCTTCTTCGGGTCGGGCGCCGAGCCCGGCTGCACCACGCCCGCCGACATGATCAGGGTCGCGGCGTCCTCGGTGCTCATGTCGACTTCGACGATCTTGCTCTTGGGCACGTAGAAGAAGAAGCCCGTGGTCGGGTTCGGCGAGCACGGCAGGAACACGGAGACGTGCTCCTCCTGCCCCGGCAGGCTGCGCGCGACCTCTTCATTCGGCGACTGCGAGATCAGCACGATCGACCACATGCCCGGCGACGGAAACTCGACCAGGCCGACCTTCCGGAAGCTCGAGCCCTTGCCCGAGAACAGCGTCTCGAACACCTGCTTCAGGCCGCGATAGATGGCGCGCACCGCCGGAATCCGGCCAAGGAAGGTCTCGCCGATATCGACCAGCGTCCGGCCGATCAGATTGGCGGCGAGGAAGCCGACCAGCGTCAGCGTGAAGAATGCGACAATCAGTCCCCAACCTGGAACGACATACGGCAGATAGGTTTCGGGCCGGTAGGCCAACGGCACGAACGGCCGCACCACGCCGTCAACCCAGGTGACGAACCACCAAACCAGATAAAGCGTGATGGCAATTGGCCCCGTCACGACGAGGCCGGTGAGGAAATAATTGCGGAAGCGGCCCATCAGGCCGGTGTGCGGTTCCGGGATGGGATCAAGCGGCGCAGGCGCGTCGTCGCGGGGGGGCATTCGGGTTCCAGGTCGGTCGCTGCACTCAAACTAGGGTCTTCTAGCAGGTTTTGGAAGACTACCTAGCGTTCCGGCCTGATCCCTTCTGCCTATTCCACGGTCACCGATTTCGCGAGGTTGCGCGGCTGGTCGACGTCGGTGCCCATGATGACCGCCGTATGATAGGCGAGCAGCTGCACCGGGACGGCATAGACCATCGGCGTGAACGCGGCCGCCATGTCGGGCATGACGATGGTGACGAGGGACTCGACGGTCGCCTCCTCCGCGCCCTTTGCGTCCGTCATCAGGATGATCCTGCCGCCGCGGGCGGCAACCTCCTGCATGTTGGAGACGGTCTTTTCGAACACGCGGTCATAGGGCGCGATGACGACGACCGGCATGGTCTCGTCGATCAGCGCGATCGGCCCGTGCTTCAGCTCGCCGGCGGCATAGCCCTCGGCATGGATGTAGGAGATCTCCTTCAGCTTCAGCGCGCCTTCGAGCGCGAGCGGGAAGCTGGTGCCGCGGCCGAGATAGAGCACGTCGCGCGATTTGGCGATCTCACGCGCGAGCTTCTCGATCTGGAGCTCGGTGGTGAGCGCGTCCGACATCAGGCGCGGGATCTCGACGAGGCCATGAACGAGCTTGGTCTCGTCCTCGTCGGACAATTCGCCGCGGGCCTTGCCGGCCGCGATCGCAAGATTTGCCAGCACCATAAGCTGGCAGGTGAAGGCTTTCGTCGAAGCGACGCCGATCTCGGGGCCGGCGAGTGTCTGCAGCACGGTCTCGCTCTCGCGCGCGATCGTCGAGGTCGGCACGTTGACGACGGCCACCGTGTGCACACCCTCGGCCTTGGCGTAGCGCAGCGCGGCCAGCGTGTCGGCGGTCTCGCCCGACTGCGAGATGAAGATGGCGAGATCGCCCTTGCGCAACGGCGCCTCGCGGTAGCGGAATTCGGAGGCGACATCGACCTCGACCGGCACGCGCGCAAAGCGTTCGAACCAGTATTTCGCGACGAAGCCGGCATAGCTCGCGGTGCCGCAGGCGGTGATGTTGATGCGCTGGATGCTCTTGAAGTCGAACGGCAGCTTGACCGGCAGCGAGACGCGCTCGGTCGCCATGTCAACATAGCGCGCCAGCGTGTGGCCGACCACTTCCGGCTGCTCGTGAATTTCCTTCGCCATGAAGTGGCGGTAATTGGCCTTGTCGACCAGCGAGGTCGAGGCGGCGTGCTTGATCTTCTCGCGCTGGACGGCGTGGCCGTCCTTGTCGAAGACCGTGGCGCCCTTGCGCGTCAGCACGACCCAGTCGCCGTCTTCGAGATAGCTGATCGTGTCGGTGAACGGGCCGAGCGCGATGGCGTCGGAGCCGAGATACATCTCGCCATCGCCATATCCGATCGCGAGCGGCGGGCCGTTGCGGGCGCCGATCATGAGGTCGTCGTCACCGGCGAAGATGAATCCGAGCGCGAAGGCGCCGCGCAGCCGCGCCAACGTCAGCTTCACCGCCTCCACAGGCTTGTTGCCGCGCGTGAGCAGATCGTCCACGAGATGCAGCACGATCTCGGTGTCGGTCTCGGTGTGGAACAGCGTGCCCTTTTTCTCGAGCTCCTCGCGCAGCTCGCGGAAATTCTCGATGATGCCGTTGTGGACCACGGCAACGCGTTCGGTCGCGTGCGGGTGGGCATTGTTGACGGTTGGCTTGCCGTGGGTGGCCCAGCGGGTGTGGCCGATGCCGGTCGTGCCCTTCAACGGCTCGGCTTCCAGCCGCTTCTCCAGGTTCTTCAGCTTGCCCTCGGCGCGGCGGCGCGCGAGATGCTTGCCTTCGAGCGTGGCGACGCCAGCGGAGTCGTAGCCGCGATATTCAAGACGTTTGAGCGAATCCACCAATTGCTCTGCAACCGGCGTGCGCCCGAGAATGCCGACAATCCCGCACATGCGGATCAATATCCCCCAAATCGTCGAAAAATCGCTTAAACGACGCGCTCGGTTTCTAGCGAAGTTCCTAAGGAACCAGATACTCAATAATTATTGCTGATTGAGACAGCGCCGGTTCGCTTCCGATTTCGACTGCGTCGAATTGGCCGGCCTTAGACCGCGCGAATTAACTTGTTGTCAATGAGTTTGGCAAACCATTTCCGGACAGGAGAACAAGGCCATGAAAGGCTCATCCGGCCGCAAAGGTCTGTCATCGACGTTCCTGCGTGCCAGCGAAACCACCGGCACGCACCTTGCGCATTGGCCGCCGCCCCAGCGCGGCAAGGAGAGCAAGCCGGTCTTCACCAAGCACCCCGCCGGCGAGCCGGCCAAGCGCGCCAAGCCGCGCGGCTGGCGCCTGACCCGCGCGATCTTCTCCGAATTCGCCGACGACGAATAGCGGCGCGCCTTACCACCCCAGCGTCACGGCCCAGACGAGGAAAATGAGGAGCGCCCAGAACGCCAGCCCGATGACGAGGGCCACAATCTCGGGCGGATCGTACTCGTTCATTTCCCGCAGCAGCAGTCGCCCCATCCCCGTGACACATGCGTCGATCAGAAAACTGAAGAGATCGCGCACAAAGCGAGAGGACACCGCAGTTGGCGCTCAGTTCTCCGGCTTCTTTTCCGCCTTCTTGCCGCCGGTCTTCATCTCGCGATAGCGCGCCGCGCCGCCTTCCCTGATGGTCTGCTGGTTGCGCTCCAGCGCCATGGCGTCGTCGGGCACATCGCGCGTGATCACCGAGCCCGAGCCGATATAGGCGCCGTTGCCGATCTTCACGGGCGCGACGAGAGAGGAGTTGGTGCCCACGAAGGCACCCTGCCCGATGATCGTCTTGTGCTTCTTGAAGCCGTCGTAGTTGCAGGTGATGGTGCCGGCGCCGATGTTGGAATTGGCGCCGATGGTTGCATCGCCAATATACGAGAGATGGTTGACCTTGACGCCGGCCTCCAGCGTCGCGGCCTTGGTTTCCACGAAATTGCCGATGCGCGCGCCGTCGCCGAGCGAGGTGCCGGGTCGCAGCCGCGCATAGGGACCGATCGAGACGTTCTTGCCGAGCGTGGTCTGCACGATATGCGAGAAGGAATGGATCACCGTGCCGTCGGCAATCGACACGCCCGCACCGATCACCACGAACGGCTCGATGGTGACGTCATTGCCGAACACGGTGTCGGCGGACAGATAAACGGTCTCGGGCGCGATCAGCGTGACGCCTGATTCCATCGCCGCTTTGCGCAAGCGCGCCTGCATCACGCTTTCGGCCTCCGCGAGCTGCGCCTTGGTGTTGATGCCGCGCACCTCGTCCTCACTGGTCTCGATCACGACAGCCTCCCATCCCTGTTCACGAACGACGCCGACCGCGTCGGTCAGATAATATTCGCCCTTCGAATTTGCATTGCCGATCTTGTCGAGGATCGCGAGTGCACGGCGCCCGTCGATCGCCATCAGGCCGGCATTGCACAGATCGACCTTGCGCTCTTCCGCGCTGGCATCGGCATGCTCGCGGATCGCGACCAGACGGTCGCTCTCGACGATGAAGCGGCCATAGCCGGTGGGGTCGGCGGCGCGAAAGCCGAGCGCGGCGATCGCTGCGCCCTTCGCGAGCGGCGCGCGCAGCCGCTCAAAGGTCTCGGCCGAGATCAGCGGCGTGTCGCCGAAGGCAATCAGCAGATCGTCCGCGCCCCGCGCAATCGCCTCGCGCGCCGCCAGCACCGCATGCGCGGTGCCGAGCCGTTCTGCCTGCACGAAGGTGAGCGCATCGGGACGGATGCGCTTCGCCTCGTCCGCGACCGCGTGATGGTCGGGGCCGATCACGACGGCGAGCGAGGTGCCGGTTCCCTTCGGCGTGGCGGCGAGCACATGCGCGAGCAGGCTCTGGTGGGCAACCGGATGCAGCACTTTCGGCAGGTTCGATCGCATGCGCGTGCCTTCGCCGGCGGCGAGCACGATCGTGAGGCTGGAACGGGCGGTCATCGAAATCCTGTCAAACATGGCCGAATCAACGGGCGGCGGCAGGCCGATGCCGTCATGAGCTGTCGCCTTGCTACCCCCGCAAACGCCCGGAATTCAAGTGCGACGGGGTTTTCCTGTTAATGTTCCCTGATTGATTCGGGGAAGCTGTTCGGGGCTGGGCACTTAACGTTCATGGCAAAGGATTCCGACCCACTGGCGGACGCCTTCGGGGCCAAGGAGACCGGCGGGCTGTTCTCCGGACTTCTGGCCGAGGAAAGCGCGGTCGACCGCAGCATGATGTGGCGACTGGGCGCGTGGGGCGTGGCTGCCGTTAGCGCCGTCGTGCTGGCCGTGATGGCCAATCAGGCCCAGCTCGGCTGGCGCCGTGACCAGGTTGCGTCGGCCGATCTGTCGCGCCAGGCCGACCGGCTCCAGATGCTGACCAAGGAGAGCCAGAACGAGGCCCGCCGCCTCGCCTCCGCCATCGAGACGCTAAACACCGATCGTGACCGGCTCTATTCGCGCGTCACCGTGCTCGAGCAAGGGATGGATTCCGTCACCGGCGCCATCGCCAAGCAGAGCGCGAAACCGCAGGACGAGCCAATGCCTGACGCGCAGCCCGCGGCGCCGAGCGTCGCGCCGGTCGCCTCCACACCGACTCCCTTAAATGACAAGCCGCGCGCGGCAGGCGCGAAGGACCAGGCGAAGGAGCCGACAAGAGACACTCTGAAGGAGGCCGCAAAGGCTCAGTTGATCCCGCCGCCGCAGAACGCCGCCATGGCCTCGCTGGTGTCGCAGTCGCCGCTGACAACGTCGGCACTGCCGATGCTTCCGCTGGTGCCATCCAAATCGATCATGGCGCCACCCGATCCCGCCGCATCGAAGCTGACGCAGCCCGAGACGACGGAGAAGGCCGCCGACAAGAAGCCCGACCAGGCGCCCGCCCCGACCGAGGTCGCGGCGCCGGCCAAGCCGCCGGAGGCGGCCGAGAGCGAAGCCCCTGCAATCGCGGTCCAGCAGACGCGCTTCGCCATCGACCTCGGCGGCGCCAACTCGCTCGACGGCCTACGCGCGCTCTGGCGCGGCCTGACCAAGTCCAATCCGGAGATCGCGGCGCTACGGCCGATCATCATGATCAAGGAAGGCAATGCCGGCCTCGGCATGCAGCTCCGCTTGGGCGCCGGCCCCCTGATCAATGCCGCGGCCGCCGCAAAGCTCTGCGCGGGCCTCGCCGAGAACGACCGCCATTGCGAGACCACCGTGTTCGACGGCCAGCGGCTATCGATGCGCGGCGGATCGGAGAAGGGCCAAGAGAAGACTCAGGACCGGGTTCAGGAGAAGAACGCGGACAAGAACCAGGACGCCGTCCCGCAAGCCGAGACTGCGCCGGCGCTCGCTCCCGCCGCCAAACCGGAGAAGCGCCGCCGCAGCTACTCCTCAAAGCGCTCGTCGAAGCGCGAGGAGCCCGCGCCTGCCCCCGCCCCTCAGCCACCGGCCGCACCGGCGAAGCCGGAGACGGCCTCGACGGGATCAGCGCTGTCGTCGTTCTTCAGGCGGTAGGGCCGCGCACGAGTTAGATCACTGCGGCCTCTCATCAAATTGGGGCCTCAATGGCAGTCGAGCAATGACTCGTCGAACGGCGCAAGCGATCAGAAATATCCACCTCGCCTGTTGCCCCCTCCCGTCATCCCGACCATATTGCGCCCATGACAAAAAAGCCCTTCCGCCTCACGCCCTACCAGGTGCAGTTCCTGATCGTCGTCGGCTTCGTGTCCGTCGGCTATGCAATCTATCTGCGCTATCTCGGCATCGAGAACTCGACCGTCGGCCTCGCCTGTGACGCCGGCCTGCAGACGCTGATCTGCAAGGCGCGCACAGTCTCGACGGTGCTGTTCAAGAATTCGGTGTTCGGCATCGTCGCGCTGGTGGTTGCGACGCTGAACCTGATGCGGCCGTCGATCGTGCTGCTCACCGTCGGCATCGTCGCCGCCGGCCTCGGCATCGTGCTCTACAATGTCGTGCTGTCGGGCCTTGCGATCGGCCTGTTCATTCTTGGATTTGCTCGGCCCGCGCCCGCCACAGCGTGAACGCGAACAGCAAGTACATCGCGCAGGTCCACAGCGACTGCCAGTTCTCGCGGCCCTCGTTGAACAGCACATAGGCGGCCGACAGCGTGAGCAGGCCCGCGAATACCGATTCCGCAATCGGACGCTGGCCGATCTGCGGCCGGTTCAGCATCAGCACCGCGAACGGCACCACCGCCATCGTCAGCGAGGCGTAGGGGAAGTCGTGGTAGCGCGAGTCGAACACGAAGGCGAGCGCGGTCTGCGCCGCGATCACCGCGGTCACCGCCAGCGTCAGGCCGAGCACGGCGGTGAGCTTCGACCATTTGCGGCCCTCGCGCGGGCCGAGCAGATCGAGGAAGGTCGGAAGGCTGCGGCCGATCACCATCGCCTGCGCGCAGAAGATCGGCGACAGGATGCCGGCCAGAAGCAGCGCGCCCCAGTGCAGCCAGCCGCCGATGCCGTAGCTCTCATAATACATCTTGTCGACGCCGATCCCGAGCAGCGTGCCCGCTGATGTCGCCGAGATCGCGACGCCGAGCCAGGCCGAGAAGCGCGGCGTCCACGGCCGCCTGCGCAGCGTGAGGCCGGCGACCGCGAACACCAGCACGCAGAGGCCCATGCCGGCGCCCATGTACCATTTCCAGTACGGGAAATTGCTGATCGGCTGGCCCGGCGGATATTTCAGGTTCCGGCGCACGGAGTCATACAGGCCCCAATAGCCGCCGACGGTGCCTTCCAGCTTGCGCTTCCAGGGCTGGTCATAGGACTCGATCAGATTGACGCGAAACTTGTTCGCTTTCGCCAGGCCCAGGATTTCCGAGACGACGCGCGCCTGGTTGGTGCGCGACGGCAGCGCGCCCTCGCGCATGCGCCCTTCGCTGGGCCAGCCGGTTTCGCCGATCAGGATTTCCTTGCCGGGGAAGGCCACCGCCATGCGCTCGCGGATCGCCTCGACATGGCTCGCTGCGAACTTCGCCTTCACCGGAACATCCTCCCAATAAGGCAGGATGTGGATCGTGACGAAGTCGACGGCGTCATACACCTCGCGATTCCTGAGCCAGAACTCCCAGACGTCGGCATAGGTGACGGGCACGCTGACCTGCGCCTTCACCGAGCGGATGATGGAGACGAGGTCCGCGGTCGTCATCTCGCCGCGCAGCAGCACCTCGTTGCCGACGATGACGCTGGTGATGATGCCGGGAAATTCCTTGGAAAGGCGGACGGCGAGCGCGGCCTGCTCAAAATTCTTGGCGCGGTTGCTGGAGAGCCAGATGCCCTGGAGCACCTTCAGCCCGCCGACCTTGCCGGCGATCGCCGGCACCTGGTCGAGCCCGTTCTCCATGGAATAAGTGCGGACGCAGTCGGTGATCTCCTTGAGCTGGCGCAAATCCTGCTCGATCTGGTCGGCCTCGATATGGGTCCACGCGTTCAGCGGCGACTGTTCCCCGCGGAACGGTGCATAGGAGACGCATTGGACCTTGTCGGCCGGGTCGATCGGGGCGCGCGCGAGCGTGATTGGCGTGGCCAGCCACCACCACACGGCAGCAATCGCACCCAGTGAAACGAGCAGAAGCGCCAGTGGCGTACGAAGAGAAATCGGTTCCGTCCTCCGCGAGGTGCCGTCGATTACCTGCTCACGCGCCATCTGCCAAGGGGTGTGTCCGGGATGGATCCTACCCTCCCCCGAGGAATTTACCTGCGGCCGTTCGACAGAGGCCTAGGATCGTGACTTTGCTGGACAAAATTTCAAATTCAGGTCATGGACTCGGCAGGACTTTGCCGCCGCATTGGGGACCCATTTGGACGCCATCACCGGCGAGTCCGCGAGGTCCTGGCGCGCGCGGTCAGCTGATATATTGGGGAATTCATGCGGCAACGGGTGTTCGAGTTACGAAATGCGGTCCTGCGGCAGTTCGCCGCCACCTTGGCCGTCACCTCCCTGGTCGTGATGGTCGGTCTCGGTGGCGCCTCCGCCCAGAGCGGCACGCCCGCCCCGGACCAGGGCAAGGCAGCCGCCCAGCCCGCCGATGCCGCCGCCAAGGACGCCGCCCAGAACCAGCGCCGCACCGACGAATTCGCCGAAGCAGCCCAGGTTATCAACGGCCCGGCAGGCAACCCCGAATGCGTCTGGCTCGGCCGGCGCGTGGTGCGGCTGATGTGGCGCGACGATCTCGATACCGCGTTCCGCCATCTCGACCTCTACGACCGCTTCGGCTGCCCCGGCGGCCACATCCAGGCCGCTTTCCGCTGCCTGACCCGCTTTGGCGGCCAGATCGATCCCAAGGTCGCCGAGACCCTGGACAGCCGCGTGCACGCCTGCTGGATCAACCCGGCATCCCAGCCGCAGCAGGCGTCAGCCAGCGCCTCCCAGCCGGCGGCGCAATCCACGGGCAATTCGCAGGCCCCGCAGCCGGCCGCGAGCCCCGCGCCTGCGGCAAGCCCGACACCGGCGCCCTCGAAATAGCCGCGATCGTTTCAGCCGCCGTTCAGGAACGATCGACGATAGAAGCGGTTGGCACTGCCGCGCATTCCGAAACTGTCATGCCCTCATACGGTCATGAGGCCATGACAGTTGTGAAACCGCGCGGCAGAGGTATGCTCCATTTGCCGCGGACTCGGTCGGATCTCGGGGTCGGATCCGCTTCCCTGCCACCTCAGCCCCTTTTGGTTTAGCCGCGATGCGCGTTGTCGCCGCCGTTCTGTTGCTTGTGTCCGTGCTTCACGCCGGCATCTGGGGAGTCTTGCGCGACAAGGAACCCGCGCCCGACTTCAAGGGCCTGCTGCCCAGCGTCTCCTACGCCCCGTTCGAAGGCGCGGCGCACCCCGACATCGACAACATCCCCACCGTCGAGAAAATCCGCGCCGACCTGAAGACGCTGTCGACGATGACGCGCGCGCTCCGTCTGTATTCGTCCACCGGCGGCGTCGAGCTGGTGCCGCCGATCGCCGCCGAGTTCGGCCTCAAGGTCACGGTCGGCGCCTGGATCGACAAGGACAAGGATCGCAACGAGCGCGAGATCAAGGCCGCCATCGAGCTCGCCCGCAAGAACAGCAACGTCGTCGGCGTCGTGGTCGGCAACGAGGTGATCTACCGCGGCGAGCAGAAGGTCGAAGACCTCATCGACATGATCAAGAAGGTCAAGGGCTCGGTCCGCGTGCCCGTCACGACCGGCGAGATCTGGAACATCTGGCGCGACAATCCCGACCTTGCCTCCAACGTCGACTTCATCGCCGCCCACGTGCTGCCCTATTGGGAAAACTTCCGCTCGGACCAGGCGGTCGACCAGGCTGTCGACCGCTACAATTTGCTGCGCAACCTGTTCCCCGGCAAGCGCATCGTGATCGCCGAATTCGGCTGGCCGAGCCAGGGCTACAATCTGCGCAACGCCGACCCCGGCCCGTTCCAGCAGGCGCTGACCCTGCGCAACTTCGTCAGCCGCGCCGAAGCCATCGGCATGGAATACAACATCGTCGAAGCCATCGATCAGCCCTGGAAATATTTCGAGGGCGGCGTCGGCCCATACTGGGGCATCCTCAACGCCAGCCGCGAGCCGAAATTCGCCTGGACCGGCCCGGTCGAGAATCCCGACTACTGGAAGCTGATGGGAATTGCGCTGCTGGTCGGCATCCTCCTGTCGCTGCCGATCCTGCGGCTGGAGCAGCCGACCGCCAGGCAGGCATTCCTGCTGTCGGCGACCGCCAACGGCGTCGGCGCCTGGGCTGCGACCGTGTTCGCGTTCTGGAACGACCACTATTTCATCTTCGGCTCGGCCTTCGCGCTCACGCTCGGCATGATCCTGCTCGTTCCCCTTGTCCTCATCGCGATGGCGCGCGTCGACGAGATCGCGGCGGTGGCCTTGGGCCGGCCGCCGCAGCGGCTGCTCTCCAAGAGCAAGCCGGTCGAGAACGTGCCCGAGAATTACTACCCGAAGGTCTCGATCCACATCCCCGCTTATTTCGAGCCGGTCGAGATGCTGAAGCAGACGCTCGATGCGCTGTCGCGGCTGAACTATCCGAACTACGAATGCGTCGTCATCATCAACAACACGCCCGATCCCGCCTTCTGGCAGCCGATCCAGGACCATTGCCGCGCGCTCGGTGAACGCTTCAAGTTCATCAACGCCGAGAAGGTGCAGGGCTTCAAGGCCGGCGCGCTGCGGATCGCGATGGACCGCACCGCCGTCGATGCCGAGATCATCGGTATCCTCGATGCCGACTATGCCGTCGATCCCGACTGGCTGAAAGACCTCGTGCCGGCGTTCGCCGACCCGCGCGTCGGCCTCGTGCAGGCGCCGCAGGAGCATCGCGACGGCGACCTGTCGATCATGCACTACATCATGAACGGCGAATATGCCGGCTTCTTCGACATCGGCATGGTCCAGCGCAACGAGGCCAACGCCATCATCGTGCACGGCACGATGTGCCTGATCCGCCGCGCCGCGATGGACATGGCCGGCGGCTGGTCATCCGACACGATCTGCGAGGACAGCGATCTCGGCCTTGCGATCCAGGAGCTCGGCTGGACCACCCACTACACCAATCACCGCTACGGCCAGGGCCTGCTCCCCGACACCTACGAGGCCTTCAAGAAGCAACGTCACCGCTGGGCCTATGGCGGCCTCCAGATCGTGAAGAAGCACTGGCGGCACTTCCTGCCCGGAAGGAGCCGGCTGACGCCCGACCAGAAGCGCGAATATGGCTTGGGCTGGCTGAACTGGCTTGGCGCCGAGAGCCTTGGCGTGGTGGTGGCGCTGCTCAACCTCATCTGGGTGCCGATCGTCGCCTTCGCCGACATCGCCATCCCCGACAAGATCCTGACGCTGCCGATCATCGGCGCCTTCATCGTCTCGCTCGCGCACTTCCTGTCGATGTACCGCGCGCGCGTCGCGATCAAACCCGGCCAGATGATGGGCGCGATGATCGCGGCGATGAGCGTGCAATGGACGGTGTCGCGCGCGGTCGCGCAGGGGTTGATCACCGAGCACATCGCGTTCGCGCGCACCTCCAAGGGCGGCCTGTCCAGGATGTCGATCGAGTTCCAGGCGTTCTGGGAGGCCGTGATCGGCACCCTGCTGGTGATCGGCGCCGGCGTGCTGATCGCCTCCAACAGCTATCGCCAGATCACCGAGATCTACATCTTCGCCGGCGTCCTGGTGCTGCAAAGCCTGCCGTTCCTGGCCGCGGTCGCGATCGCGATCCTCGAGCTCAGCCGCATCAACTCGTTCCAGTTCTGGCGCGACAGCGCGATCCGAACCGCCGAGCTGATCGGCCTGCGCCCGGTTGCGCTGCCGACCCCCGTCGGCACGCCGCAGCCGGTGCCGAGCGAAGTCCGGCGGGAAGCGAACTGACGGACGAACGGTCTCCCGGCGCGGGCGAAACCTCCGCGCCGGCAAGCCACCGGCGCTGTTCGGCCGTGGATAGCGGGCCGCCAATCGAGTTGAAAATTCCGGCCTAAGCGGCGGAAAGCGCGAGCGAATCCCCGCCTCCGCCAAGAGTTTGGGCCGCCACTCGCACTATTGACCTCAGCGCCCCATCCCCCTACACAGCGCGGGCCGAAAGCATGATCCGGAAACAGCCGGTTTTTCCCCGCGACGCCAGTTGAGGCAGCGGCAAGACATGCTTCTCGAATGTCCGAAGACGATGGCGATCGATCTTGAAAGCCATCAGCGGCCATGGGAGCGCGTAGCTCAGCCGGTAGAGCACGTGACTTTTAATCACGGGGTCCTGGGTTCGAGCCCCAGCGCGCTCACCACTAAGAGCCTCAAATTACTCGATAATTGACGCAGCGGCGGGTTGTAGACAGGGGCCCTGTCTACAAGATTTCGGTTCTGTCTACAAACTCGGTTCGCTGACTGTTCCGCTCGCGCGCGGAGCACCGGGGGAGACAGTCGGCGCTGGTCCCCGCTTCTTAGCCTGGCGTCGGACCATTCCGCCGGCGACCCCGATGCAGATCACGTATGTCCACCCTTGCGTGAAATCGGAGATATGCGAATTGAATAGCGAGCCCGTAACGTTCTGAGCCAGAACGACCAGACCGAACCAGGCTGCCATGCCAGAGCCGCGGAACATCAGGGCGTGCGAAATCCACATGGCGTAGAGCACGATAACCCCAATCAGTCCCGTCTGAAGGGCAATGGCGAAGGTCTGATTATGCGGGTTCGCTGCCCTGTTCACGTCGGATTCAGGCCCATCCGCCGTGTAATGCCGGAACATGCTGGGGACCGTTCCGGTACCGTGGCCCAGCAGGGGGGCTTGCCTGATCAGATCTACCGACGCGTCCCAATAGGCGAGCCTCTGCCGGTTCGACACTGCCGGAAGAGCCGGGTCACCGGCAGTCACGCTTGCCGCGGAATGAAGCCGATGTTTCAGATATGGCGATGACGTCCATGCGATTGCGAAAAGAAGCGCCCAAGCCGCACACGCCATGACTGCGATCTTCCAGTTGCGACGAAGCCCGAACAACAAGAGCAAAACCGGGACGACGATCAGGGCTGTCCGAGAAACTGCGACATAGCCAATGTTGATCAAGAACGCCGCCACCAGAAGCACCTCGACCACGACGCGTACGCCCCTCCTCGCGCGGAAATCCTCCTCCGCCATCTCCAGCAGCAAGAAGACACAAACAACGAAAAATCCACTCTGGCTTATGTAGTCCTTCACGACGATGCCAGGCGGCTTTCCATGGATGAGGCTCACCGAGGAGAGGAAGCCGACAAACGACATTGTCAGTAGCAACGTACAGCCGGCCATGAGGCCGTAGAGGACCCACAAACCACGGTCTGAGCGCTGAAACTGGATGAACAGAAGAGGGATCACGAGAAGCTTAAGCAGCGGCCTAATGCCTGCCAATCGGTCGCTCCAGCCGACGTCGGCCCAAAGCATTCCTGCTACCGCAAGGAGAACCAACGCTGCCGGAAGTGCGGCTGGCGAGGTGGCCAGCTGCTGCCGAACCTCACGGATACTGAGCGTCGGCAGCAAAGCCAGGAGCCAGAGAACAACCAGAACCGCAACCGCCGAGGTCGACAGCGGCAGAAAGAACGCAATGACCACGGCGATGGCATCAGCCGTGCGTACATTGAATTCGTGGTAGGTAGCAGGCCAAACTAAGATTCGCCGCCCCCCAATTGACCTGAGCATTGCCTCACCTGCGGAATGAAAAGCTCGAACCCGGATTGCGGCTGCTACTGCTGCAGTCTCCAGACGCGCCTGCGCACAAAGTCCGTGTAACTCAGGATGATACGGAGAACCTTGTCGGAGACATTGTCCGGCGTATAATCCCGTACGAGATGAAGCGCGCGCTCCGCTCCGCGAGGCTGTGACTCAAGCACCGGAATCGCCTGCAGCACTCGTTCGGCGCTCAATCCGACAAACATCACCGCCCCTTCTTCGAACCCCTCTGGCCTCTCCTGCACCTCGCGCATATTGAGCGCCGGGAAATTCAGGATCGATGATTCTTCCGTGATTGTGCCACTGTCGGAAAGAACAATCCGGGCGTCGGTCTGCAATTTGATGTAGTCGAAGAAGCCAAACGGCTTGTGGAACTCAACCAGGGAATGGGATGCCTTATCCAGGTGCTTCATTCGCTCCCGGGTTCGCGGATGGGACGAAACGACGATGCGATTGCCGTACTGCTCGGCAAGCTTGTTCAGGATGTCAAGGATGCTACCGAGCCTCTTTTGGTCATCGACATTCTCCTCTCGATGGAAGCTCGCAAGAAAATACTTGCGCGCTTCCATTCCCAGACGAGAAAGGACATCCGATGCGTCGATGTCACTGCGATAGAAGTCAATGACCTCCCGCATGGGGCTTCCAGTGGTGATGATCTGGTCCGGCGGCAGCCCTTCGCGCAACAAATAATCTCGCGCGATCGCACTATAGGGCAGATTGATGTCTGCGATGTGATCCACGATTCGTCGATTGACTTCCTCTGGAACGCGGAAGTCAAAGCAGCGATTTCCCGCCTCCATGTGGAATATCGGGATTTTTCTGCGCTTCGCTGCGATAGCCGCCAGGCTGCTGTTAGTGTCGCCGAGAATGAGGACAGCCTCCGCGGCATACTCCTCGAGCGCCTTGTCTATCCGGGTTATGACGTTCCCGATCGTCTCGGCCGCATTGCCACCAGCTGCTTCCAGGAAACAATCTGGTCGCCGGATCTGAAGTTGAGTGAAGAACACCTCGTTCAGCTCGTAATCGTAGTTCTGGCCTGTATGAACTAAGGTGTGCTGGGTGTACTGGTCGAGCTTTGCGATCACCCGCGAAAGGCGAATGATCTCCGGCCGCGTTCCTACGATTGTCATCACCTTAAGCATTGAGGCGGTCCTGCATGATATCAAGTGACCTAAGGACATCCTTGACCTGGCCCACATCAAGCCTTCGCGTATTGTGCGAGGTGTAATCCTCCTGCCGGGAGATTTCGGTGTCTCCTTCGTTGAAGTAGCTATTGTAGTTGAGATCTCTCATGTCGGCCGGAATACGGAAGTAGTCTCCAACATCCTGCGCAACAGCCATTTCTTCGCGCGACACGAGCGTTTCGTAGAGCTTCTCGCCATGTCTCGTCCCAATCACTTCGATATCGTTTCCAACCTTCAGCAATTCCCGCAAGGCCACCGCAAGATCCTTTATGGTGGAGGCCGGCGCCTTCTGCACAAAAATATCGCCTGGACGAGCATTTTGAAACGCGTACAGCACCAGCTTCACCGATTCGTCCAGGGACATCAAAAAGCGGGTCATGTTAGGATCCGTCAGGGTCAATGATTTCCCGCTGAGCAACTGGTCAATGAAAAGCGGGATGACCGAACCCCGAGAGGCCATCACGTTGCCATATCTGGTTGCGCAGAGCACCGTTTTCCCTGGATCGCATTCCCTGGACTTTGCGACCATGACCTTCTCCATCATGGCCTTGGACAGTCCCATCGCGTTGATCGGGTAAACAGCCTTATCGGTGCTCAACACCACGCAGCGCTTCACCTCGTGCTCTATAGCAGCACGCATCACATTCTCAGCCCCGAGGACGTTGGTCCTCACGGCTTCGATCGGGAAAAATTCGCAGCTAGGCACCTGTTTCAGAGCCGCGGCATGAAAGATGTAGTCGACTCCGCGCACGACGTCCGACACGGCGTCAGAGTTCCGGACATCCCCGATGAAGAACTTGACGCGAGGGTTCTTCAGTCGTGACCGCATCTCGTGCTGCTTGTTCTCATCCCGGCTGAAAATCCGGATTTCCCTGAAATCCGCCTCGAGAAGGCTTTTCAGGATAGCGTTGCCGAATGATCCGGTGCCGCCGGTAATAAGCAAGGATTTACCTGTAAACATTTTCCACCCGGATCAGTTAGCCGAACGCGTGCATCTTCTCGATCAGAGACGACCACCTTGGAGGTTGATAGCCGGTTGCCGCATGAAACCGATCTGCATTGAGTGACCGATCGATTACGAGTCTTTCGTCCGGAATGATCTCGATTTCCTTCTCATAGGTCCTGGCGATTATCTGCAGGAGATCGTACTTGTTGATCGGCTGCGCAGCGACATGATAGACGCCACGCAGCTGAGGCCGCGGGATGACATGGGTGCGGATGATCTCGGTCAGTTCGATTGTTGGCACACCAGAGAAAATGGCCCGCCGATAGCCGTTCACCTTCCCTTTGCTGGAGAGGAACCAGCCCAACAAGCCGACCGAAGAGCCTAGTTCGTGTCCAATGATTGAGGTGCGAAGCGTTATTGCGTTATCGTAGTCGACCTCACCCATGTGTTTGGTGCGGCCGTACAGATCCTGTGCGTCAGCCGGATCGCTCTCTACGTACCCGCCCTTCGCTCCGCTGAACACGCAATCCGTGCTGATGTGTATGAGCCTTGCTGACGCCGCAGCACACAGTGCCGCAAGGCGGTGCGGAAGCAGCGAGTTGATTGGAATGCTGGAAAGAGCCTCATTTGCAGTCGAGAGCTGCTTGATGATGCCGACGCAATTGATCACGATCGCCGGCCGTATCCGGCCAAAGACTTTGAGCAAATTGTCGACATCTTCGACGTCGACCCCGACAATGATGTTGTTGCGCAACTTTTCCGGCAAGTGATGCAGCAGACGGTCCGTTCTGGCGGTACCATAGACCCTGTAGTCCGCCCTGAGCGCGAAGCTGCGCAGCGCGGTGTTACCTAGCATTCCGGTAGCGCCGAGCACCAGGATCGCCGGCTTGTCAGCGTCTGTCATTGACCACCCCCCATCGCTTCTTTCGTACTTTTCAGATCGCGGCCATTCATGGCCTGTTTGAAGTGATCAACAAGCACGTCCGTGAGCTGCATCAGCTCGAAGTGCTTCTCGTACCATCGTCGACCTGCCATTCCCATTTCATCCCTCGCTGCCTGCGGCATCGACCTCAACTCCAGAATCAGCGCGGCCAATCGCTCTGCATTCTCAGCCTCGCAGGTGATGCCGGCCCCGGAAGCTTTGACGACCTCCGCACCTTCTCCGTCCATACATGCAAGGACTGGTCGTCCTATCCCAAAGTAAGTCGAAAGCTTGCTTGGCACGGTTTTGTTAAGGGCCTCGACATTCTTCAGCGTAATGAGGAGCGCATCGCTGCGCGCCATCGCATCGTTCGCAACCGCCGGCTCGACACGGCCAAGGAGATACACATTGGCCAGTGCTCGGCGCTTTATTTCCCGCTGGATCCAGCCAAGCCGGCTCCCGCTTCCCAGTATGACGAAGTTGATGTGCGGCTCGTCGCGAAGGTGCTCCGCGACCTCCACGATCGTCTCCACCGACTGAACGGTGCCGAGATTACCACTGAACGTGACGTTGAAGCCGCTCGGGAGGCTAACCGGGTTTCGGGGGCGCTCTGGAGGAGTTCGCTCGACGTCACCTGGATTTGGGTAATAGACGACCGGAACTTCACCGGCCATCGCGCAGGTGCTGTCTACGAAGCTGCGAGACTGCACCAGAAGCAGGTCGCAACGATGGTAGATCCAGCGCACAAGGCCCGCGACTCTGCGCAGTATGTAGGGGTTTTTGACGTAGCCCGTTGCCGAAAGGCTTTCCGGCCAGAGATCCTGGACCCATATGATGAGAGCCGCCCGCTTTCTCGAGCTGAAGAAGGCTCCCGCCAATGCTTGCAGCACCGGAGACGTTCCGTAGACAAATACGACATCGAACTCTTTCTTGCGCAGCCGCCACTGGCCGACGAGGATAGAACTCGCGAGGAAGGAAAGGTAATTTAGCGTCAGCGTTAGCGCGGTTTTATTTCCGCGCGGGATCAGGGGCACGCGGAATATCTCGTAGCCGGCTGGGTGCAATTCCCGGTCGCTGCGCCAGGCCCGATAGCCCTTGAAGATTGTCCCGTCAGGATAGT
Source organism: Bradyrhizobium sp. Mp27 (assembly GCF_029953005.1). Classification (NCBI taxonomy): domain Bacteria; kingdom Pseudomonadati; phylum Pseudomonadota; class Alphaproteobacteria; order Hyphomicrobiales; family Nitrobacteraceae; genus Bradyrhizobium; species Bradyrhizobium sp. Mp27. The sequence continues at coordinate 36,042 of NZ_JASAUS010000088.1, forward strand.
TCGGCTGTCCTGTAAGCACCGTCACTTCACAGCCGGCACGATGCAGCGCTTCTGCTACCGTATTGATGCGGAAGGTCTCTGGCCAGAAATACTGGGTGACGATCAGGGTCTTCATGACACACCCTCAACGTCTACGGACAACGCTTTCCAGAATCCTTCTGGCGTCTCAAAGTCACGTAGGCAGTCTCCCCGCCTCAAGTAGCGGTTTATCGCCCGCGCGATCGACAGTGACGAAGTCGGATCGAACGTTTGTACAGGGTCGCAAACATCCCTGACATAGTCGAGCTCGCTGGCGATGACCGGCAACCCTATCGCTCTTGCCTCCGCGAGAGGCAATCCGAACGATTCCGTTGTGGATGGGTACACGAGCGCTCCGGTCTCACCATAGACCTCCGCAAGCTGTTGACGTGAGAGCGCTCCAAGGTTGACGATACCAAGGCCGGCGTTCTCGATACGCATTTTGAGGCGCGCCCAGAGCTCCTGATCCTTTGATCCGAGCGTGAGCGCAAGACTCGGCCGGCATCCGCCCTCTTTGAGGAGCTCCCATGCCTCGACCAGCCGGGCGTGATTCTTGTGAGGCTCACCGTCGGCCGGGTAGACGAAGTCAAATGCGCGACCGGAGGTCAGTGCTGGCACGGATATATCGTTCGGCACCAGAGGCAGGATCTGGATCCTTGGGCGATGAGCGACAGCGCCAACCAGGACGGCAAGTGCGCGCTTCATGCTCGGTCCCTGAACGATGACTTCCCCGACTGAATCTAACTGGCGACGGAGAAGCCACCGCTCGACCTCAAGGCGCAAGCGCGTCAGGATTGGGTAATCGCGGAGCGAGCCACTCTCGACAAGGAGCCGGTTCTGCAGAAACAGCGTAAGCTTAGAGCCCGACGCCTCGTTTAAAAAAAGTGGTGGCAGTCCATGAAAGCAAAGGACGCGCACTCCGCTCCGCAAGGCAGCCGCGAGGCGGCATTCTGCGCGGAGGCGGTTCAGCAGCCCCGGCGGAACCCACTCTACGTGTATCTCCTCAGGAACGGAAAGGTTTGCCTTGGCACGCTCGTCAAAAACGGCGGTCACTCTCGGCTCACCGGTCCAGGCCGCCACGATTGACTGCAGAAGAACTAATCCGCCTCCAGCCCGAACATTCGGAGCGTAGATTAGGAGAGGCGCACTCAAGACTTCTCACTCGGTCGCTCGAACGCGGGAACGTCTGTTAGCTTCCACAAACCAAGGCTTTTATCGACGAATGCGCCACCCCCTTCTGAGCATTGCTCGTTGATCACCCTCAAAGGCGCTGGAAAGTTGAACGGTGGCGCCTGCATGTTGAGAGGCCGCCAAAACCGAGCGTCGAGGTCATCATTGTGCGCCCGCTCCACGAAGGTCGTCGCGAGCAGATACATCGCACCGGTGCGTCGAAAATTGGCAAGAACCCTGAAGGCATCCTCGAATGACAGGTGCACCAAGCAATCGCGCGTCAGGATCAGATCAGCCTTCGGCAGCTCATCCTTCGCAATATCCACACAGAGGAATCGGACCCCATCAGATCCGTGCATCTCGGTGTTCCGTTGAATCATAGGCGCGACGATATCGACGCCGATATACTTCGGCACACCCAGCTTTGTCTCACACATCCAATGCCAGTCGCCACATGGCGCATCCAACAGAGTACCGACGCCGAGCTCTGCAATGAGCTTCGGCACCTCCACGCGAATTACTGACGTCTGCTTGAGGTTGGATCCTTCACCGGATCTGGACTCGGAACCACCAAAGACGTTGTGCTCGTAGACCTTTGTGAACTTTGACCTGATGTCCAAGTGGGCGACATCAGAGGGCCCCGCCGAACCCGCAAGCACACTCGTGAAAAAGCGGCGTATGAAATTGTGAAGTCGACTTATGAAGAGATGAACAGACAACATGCAGCCCCTTACTCCAATAGAAGTAGCTCGTGTTGATGTCTGGCCGTGAGACATCGACACGCAACTCTTTCATCAGAGCCGTTCGGTAGTCGGCCGCGGATGCTTCGCTTGTGATTCAACGCTTGTCGCCACCCCGCGACGAAGCACCCGAGGCGCCTCCCCTATTGATTGCAGCAGCCTTACAGCACACTCAATCAACAAATCAAGCCTTCGACTGCTAGCCCGTCTTATTCGCGAGAGGGCGCCTGAGAGGCTGGCGAGCGTGGTGTAAAGCGCTGATGCGGCGTAGGATTCGGTTGCGAAGCCACCCCATCACCTTCAACCGCGAACGCCACGCCCGCCATGACCGATGATACGATTTCAGACCACTATCGAGAAGCAAGAATTCAACACAAATAAAACCTCTGCCTCGCGCTCGATCTCTTCATG
>NZ_JASAUS010000089.1:0-38043 GCF_029953005.1 Bradyrhizobium sp. Mp27
ACGCCCTCCCGACGCAACGACAAAACCGTAAAGCCCCGCGTTCAGCATAACCCGGCAGGAATCCACTTAAATCCAGCGGGGCGCTGTCCAAACAACCGGGGCCAGCTCTGATCTCTGAAGCCTCTCAGCGCCTCTCGCTGGCGTGCCTTCTCATTGGTGACGTTGTCGCGATAGCGCGTGAGAAGCTGCGCAACAGTGATTGTATTGAGAGATCGTACGTCGTTGGGGATCAAAGTCCGATCTAACTCGGCTTCGATCTGCCGTGCCCAACGTTGTGCATCAGATTTTGATTGAAACGACTTGGCTTGTTGTGTGTGTCCGTGGCGTCTGACTTGGACCTGCCACTTCCCGTTCCTGAACCGTAGGCTTGCCATTCAAAAAGCTCCTCTCGCGTGACCAGCTTGTGACCGGCCGGTCTGAGGAGCTTTTGAGGAGCTACCACCAACGCTCTAAGAGGTTGGTAGATCGAGAGAAACACTGGCGCACCCGACACGATTCGAACGTGTGACCTTTGCCTTCGGAGAGCAGCGAGCGGCGTAACGTTCGGATATTGAGCCGTGTTTCGAAAACCTGATGCCAATCCAGCCCGCGGAATCCCGCGGGCTTTGTTTGTATCGCGCCTCTGACGTTCGCGCGCTACACCGCAGCAGCCGGTCCAAACCAGGTGGTCAGCGCGTCCTCGAGTCCTCGTTGGCTTTCATCTCCGACCCACGCCACGTGCCCGTCTGGCCGAACCAGCACGGCTTCGGGCGCGGCGACCTGCCCGATGGCGGGGAGCTCCCACGCGCCGTCGTGGCTGGCGTTGACGACCCTGATATGATCTGCCCAGGGTGCGATGTCAAATCCGCCGGACTTGCCGAAATTGATCAGCAGGGCCTGCGCTTCGTGCAGCAGCGTGAACAATCTCTGCGGATGGCCCTCGACGATCAGGTCGAGATCGGGCATCCGGCGCCCGAGCAGTTCGTGTCCTTCGCCGAGATCATAGCGGATGTCGAGTCCGCTCATCATCGCGCCAAAACGTTGGCGCGGCTCGTCCATGGCGAGCAGGTCGGACACCACGTTGCGCGCGGCCTTGAGGCCAGCCTCGCCGCGGCGGAGCATGGCGATTTGCGCCAGGGTGTTGCGCAAGACGCGCGCAGCAACGGGATGACGCTCGGCGTGGTAGGTATCGAGCAGGCCGTCGGGCGAAATTCCCCTGACCACCTGCGCCAGCTTCCAGCCGAGATTGACCGCGTCCTGCACGCCGGTGTTGAGGCCTTGCCCGCCGACGGAGTGATGGATATGCGCGGCATCGCCGGCGAGCAGCACGCGCTCCCGGCGATAGGACACGGCCTGCCGCGCCGCATCGGTGAAGCGGGAGATCCAGGCGGGATTTTGGAGCCCGAAGTCGGTGCCGTACACGGCGACGAGCGCATCGCTGAGATCGCGCAGGCCGGGTTCGCCGGTGCGGTCGAGCGTCGCTTCCGTCACGACGACCAGCACGCGACCGCTCTCCGCCTTGCTGAGGCCATGAAAGCCGATGGCGTCGTGGCGGAGACCCCATACCGGCTCGTCGCGCATCTCGACTTCGGCCATGAGATTGCTGAGCGTCGGATCGGAGCCGACGAAATCGATGCCGGCCTTCTTGCGTACCAGGCTGCGACCGCCGTCGCAGCCAACGAGGTAGCTTGCGCGCAATGTCTTGCCGCCGGCGAGCGCAACGTCGATGCTGGTCGCATCCTGAACGAAGCCGATCACCTCGGAGTTTCGATAGATCGGCACCGCGAGCTCCTCGACCCAGTCGGCCAGGATGCGCTCGATGTGGCTCTGCCGCAGCGCGAGGCCATAAGCGTGCCGGGTGGGGAGATCGCCGATGTCGAGCCTGGTCCAGGCGAAGCCCGCGAGCTGGGTGACTTGCCCCTCGCGCAGGAAGCGCTCCGCGACGCCGCGCTGATCGAGGATCTCGATGGTCCGCGCGTGCAATCCGCCGGCCCGCGTACCGACGAGCTCCTGATCCGGGCGCCGCTCGACCACGGCGACGTCGACATCCGCGAGCGCGAGCTCGGCGGCCAGCATCAAACCGGTCGGGCCGCCGCCGGCGATCAGCACGGCATGGTGACTCGCGCGGCTGGCGCCGGCCCGCTCGGTACGGCCGCGCGGCCGGGACGACGGAAGCAATACAGGCATGTGGACCCCCTCGTGTTGCTGCTTTGGATGCTCATTGGGGCGGGGGTTCTACGGCAGGGCGGGGGACTTGAAGCAAGCCCCTTGCGCACCACATATCAAACTGGGAGGAAGGGCTCCTTTGTCCGCGTTCGCCGCGTTGACACGTCGGGCAAAACACCGGCAGAATGGCATCATCGACATGAGCTTGGTTCGACCCGCGCGGGAGCCCCCGCCGCGGGTTTTCTTTTGGGCTCTGCGTTCAGCAAACGCCGGTGGTTCGCCGCATGGTGTCGGCGAGCTCCTCGAACGAAAACGGCTTCCGGATCATTGGCAGGCCCCCGCGCCGCGGCTCGCGCCCCGATAATTGCAGGATCTTCAATCCCGGGCGTAGCCGCTTCGCCAGTTCGGCCAGTTCGTGACCATCCATGCCCGGCATATTGATGTCCGTGATGAGGATAGAGATGCTCTCGTTCTGCCTGAGCCGATCGAGCGCATCCGGGCCGCTTTGGGCGCGCGTCACCTCGCAGCCGAGTTCTTCCAACATGCCCACGATGACGTCGAGGACGCCGGGATCGTCGTCAACGACCAGTACGGTGTGGTTCATCGCGCGCACGTTCCTTTGACTCATGGAATGAACGCGCCGCTCTTCGGGTAAGTTCCGGCACGGTGCGGTCGAACGAGGAAAGTTTGACACGTCGGGCAAAACACTTGCAGAATGACATCATCGAGACGATGTTTGGTTCACCCGCGCCGGAAGCATCCGCCGCGGGTTTTTTCGTCGCAACTTCGAGATCGGAGGGTGGCCGCGCATCCGGCCACGCACTCGCTAGACCACGTTCAGGGAGCGCTGATCGGCGCGCCGCCTTCCATACCATTGCTGGCTGTGCATGCGCGAACGTGCCGGCGCGCGACGCCGGGTCCGTTGCTCGCGCCGCTGCGGTCTCCGGGCTCGCGGAGATAGGGTTCGCGCCCGAAACGATCGCACTTCGTCACGCGATCTGCCGCGCATTTTCCCCTTCGTGGAGACACGATGACCGCCTATTTGATATCGCTCGCACTCGCGGGCCTGGTTGCAATCGTGCTGTGGGAGACGTCTAACGCGCGGACGCTGACTGAGACTGGTTGTATCCTTCTACTTCGCCAAGTGTGGTTTCGAGAACGTTGCAAGGATCATCAAGTGGTGAAGATGCCAGATGATGAAATCAGGGCGATCGTGGCTGAGAAACTGGCCGAGCAACAAAGGCTGCAACAGGAGAGCATCGATGCCTTCGTATTGAAGGCCGTCGCATCGGTGCTAGGTTCCTTCGGAATCGAACATGACGACCGGAAGGAGCTAAGGGCTGATCTCCAGCACCTGCGGAGGTGGCGAAAGAGCGTGGAGCAGGCGCAGAGCTACACCTTCAAGGCTGTTATCACGGTGATTGCGACCGGACTGATGGGGGCCGTTTTGCTAGGCGTTAAGGTCATGCTGGGCAAGTGAGCTCCCCACAGTGCCGACATCGCTGCACTTGCGCACACGCTATTTCCTGCAAATGTTCGAGGGCCCGGCAGCTTGATGGGCCTTTTTGCGTATTGAAGCGATGCGGGTGAAGCACTTGCGAAGTTGGTGGCGCCGGGCTTTAAGTTTGCTCTTGCAGGAAATTCGGCAACCATAAGCCGATGTAAGGGAGCGCCGTCGATGCCCACCAAGCCTCAATTACCGGAACGTTCGTCGCGGGTGACGGGCGCGCCTACCGCGCTCGACGGTCTCTTGGTCGTCGATTTTACGCGGGTCGTGGCGGGGCCGGCCTGCACGCAGACGCTTGCCGATTTCGGTGCACGCGTCATCAAGATCGAGAATCCGGATGGTGGCGACGATACGCGCGCGTACGAGCACGCCGAAATTGGCGGCGAAAGCGCCGCCTATCTGAGCCTGAACCGCAACAAGCGCGGCATCGCGCTCGACCTGACCGTGCCGCAGGCTCGCGAGATCGCACTGGACCTGATCCGGAAGGCGGATGTAGTCGTGGAGAATTTTTCAAGCGGAGTCATGAAGAAATTCGGCCTCGACTACGAGGCGGTCGCGCCGCTCAACCCGCGGCTGGTCTATTGCTCGATCTCGGCTTACGGACGCTCAGGACCATTTGCCGCGCGGCCCGGCTTCGATCCCATCACGCAGGCGGAAAGCGGCTTCATGTCCCTCAATGGGTTTGCCGATGGGCCAGCGGTTCGTACCGGCCCGCCGATCGTGGACATGGCGACGGGGATGTCCGCCTGCAACGCCATCCTGCTGGCGCTTTTGGCGCGCGATCGGCTCGGCCGCGGGCAGCATGTCGAGGTCGCCCTGTTCGACGTCGCCATGGGCATGACCGGCTTCTACGGCATGGCCTATCTGATCAACGGCGAAAACCCTGGCCGGTTCGGCAATTCACCGAACGGGTCCCCCACTGTCGGTGTCTATGAAGCTTCCGATGGGCCGCTTTACATGGCCTGCGCCAACGACCGGCTCTATCGTCGGCTGGTGGTCGAGGTGCTGAACCGGCCCGATTTGATCACTGATCCGCAGTTCGCGTCGCGCAAAGCGCGCTCTGAGAACAAGGAGCTCCTGCGGACAGCCATTGCAGAGGTCTTCGCGAGCGATACCCTCGAGAATTGGATGGCGAAGATGAAGCTGGCCAATATCCCGGTCGGCTATCTCCGAACGGTCGAGGAGGGGTTCAATGCGCCCGAGGCCCGCGAGCGCCATCGCCTGAACAGGATTCCGCACCGTACGGCAGAGTGGGTCCCCAATATCGAACCTCCGATCAATATGAGCCTGACGGGAGCGATTGATCCCGTCGCTGCTCCCTTGTTAGGCGAGCATACCGAAGGCGTCCTGCGTGATACGCTTGGTTACGACGAGCGGCGGATTTCGGAGTTCACTCAGAAAGGCGTCTTTGGATCAGGCAAGCCATCGACCTCAGGCCAAGCCTGAGCGGTCAGCTCCATGCAGCCAGGCATCGCAGAGTTTGCGGATAGCTGCTTTGAGAAGACGGTATACGCGACATCGCATTCCTGCGAACAGCCGGGGTGCAGGGCGACTACGCAACGTTAACCCTGCCCAGCTTGATTTGGCGAAGTTCCCGCCGCATAACTATGTGAAAGCGAGGGACTCGAATGGCGCCTGGTCAAGAGCCGAGCATGGGCCAGCCGACGGGGCAGGAAGCCGGCGAACGCGCCTATGCGGCAATGATCGCGGGGACCCGGGCGCTTGTGCCGCGGCTGCGAGAGCGGGCTGCCCGCACGGAGGAACTGCGGCATCTTCCGACGGAAACCGAGAAGGATCTCCACGACGCTGGCCTGTTCCGCATGCTGCAGCCGAAGCGCATCGGCGGTGCCGAGCTTGACTATGTCGCTCTTGTCGACTGCGCCGAACTGCTGGGAATGGCGGATGCGTCAGTGGCGTGGAATCTCGCTAACCTGGCGAGCCATCATTGGATGCTCGGCATGTTCGCGCAAAAGGCGCAGGATCTGGTCTGGGACCGCGATCCGGACGCGCTGATTGCGTCCTCGTTCATTTTTCCTGCCGGACGCGCCACGAGGGTCGAGGGCGGCTACCGTTTGCACGGCAGCTGGCCGTTTTCCTCCGGCGTTGCCTCCTGCGAGTGGAACATGCTTGCAAGCGTCGTCTACTCCGACGACGAGGCGGACGGCATCGAGTATCGAATCTTTCTGCTGCCGAAGGACGATTACAAGGTGTTGGACACCTGGAATGTCGCAGGCCTGCGCGGGACGGGGTCTTGCGACGTCGAAGTCAGGGACGCTTTCGTGGCCGACTATATGACGGTCGCGGTCGGCGATCTTGCCGGCGGCCCGACGCCGGGAAGCAAGGTCAATCCCAATCCGCTATATGCGCTACCTGTGTTCTCACTTTTTCCCTACGTCCTCTCCGGCGTCGCGCTGGGGAATGCTCAAGTATGCCTCGACGATTATGCGGAGGTCGCGCGTCATCGCATCTCGACCTACAACCGTGCCAAGCTCAGCGACTTTCAAAGCACGCAGATCAAGATCGCGGAAGCCTCGGCCAAGATCGACGCTGCGCGCCTGATCATGCGTTCGGCCTGCGTCAATGCAATGGAAGATGCGAGGCGCGGTCGTATTCCTGATATGGCGACCAAGACCAGATATCGCCGCGATGGCGCATTCTCGGTGAATCTATGCACCGACGCGGTCTCGATGCTGTTTGCGGCGAGCGGAGCGCGCGGTCTGTTCACGACGGGCGTGTTGCAGCGGCAGTTCCGCGATGCGCACGCAATAAACTCGCATCTTGCGTTCAACTTCGATGCGGCCGGAACCAATTACGGACGGGTGGCTTTGGGCCTGCCGTCCGAGAATCTCACGCTGTGAGGCCGGCCGATGAATGATCTGCCGAAGCAGCCGGCCATTTCCGATCCCGCCAACGAACTCGCCAGCGACAGCTCGCCGATCGATCCTCGTGATTTTCGCAACGCGCTTGGCACATACGGAACGGGCGTAACGATCATCACGGCTATGGCCGCTGATGGAAAGCCCTATGGCATCACCTGCAATTCGTTCGCGTCAGTCTCCCTGAATCCCCCTCTGGTCCTCTGGAGCCTCGGATTCTATTCCTCAAGCCTCCCCGTGTTTCAGAACGCCAGCCATTTCGCCGTTCACATACTCGGCACGTCGCAGCAAACGCTTGCGAACAAATTTGCAAAATCGTCCGAGGACAAGTTCGCCGGGGTCGACTGGACCCCGGGCCTCGGGAACGCTCCGGTGCTTGCCGAGAGTGTCGCCAACTTTCAATGCCGATCGGTCAATCGCTATTATGGCGGTGACCACGTGATCTTTCTCGGCGCGGTCGAGGCCTATGCCTACAGTGCCAAGGAGCCCCTGCTGTTTGCGCGCGGGGGGTATGGCCGGTTCCTGGCTGATGATGAACGCAAGAAGTCGCCATAAGGCGATTCAAGGACGCGCGTCGGTTCAGCGGTCTGTGGCCGAGAGCTTGTAGATTTCCAAAGCGTCCGCGTCCGCGCCGCGGGCAGCCTTGGCCAGCCTGAATATCTGTCCCGCGAGGGTCGCCATCGGCACCGGCGTTGACGTCGCCTGGGCGACATCGGCGACCGTGTCGAGATCCTTGAGCATTGTCGCGATATGGCCAAGCGGCGGCGAGTGGATGCCCTGGACCATGCGCGGCACGAAGAGCTGAAGCGGGATGGAATCCGCAAAGCCGCCGGCGAGCGCCTCGGGCAGCCGGCCTGCGTCAATCCCCGCATTCGAGGCAAGGCGCGTTGCTTCCGCCAGAACGGCCATCGCGCATCCGACGATCACCTGGTTGCAGAGTTTTGTGGTTTGGCCAGCCCCGATCGGGCCCATGTGGGTGAACCTGCGTGCCATGTGCAGCACATAGGGCCGTGCCCGCTCGATGTCCGCAGCTTCTCCGCCGGCCATGATGGCGAGCGTGCCTTCCTCTGCGCCCTTGGTGCCGCCGGACACCGGCGCATCTATCCAGCCCGCGCCATTCGCGTCTTTCAGCCGCGCTGCAAGATCGCGCGCGGCGTCGGGATGGATCGACGAGAAGTCGACGACGAGCTTGCCTGCGCCGGAAGCCGCTGCAAGACCGTCGGGCCCGAAAATCACTTCTTCGACGGCGGCGGCATCGGTCACGCACATGAAGACGATATCCGCGTTCGCCAACATGTCGCGGGGCGTGGCTGCGCGCCTGGCGCCGGCCGCGACGAGCGGAGCGACCTTGCCCTCCGAACGATTCCAGACAGCGACCTGATGGCCGGCTTTGAGCAGGCGCCGGGTCATCGGCGTTCCCATCAGTCCAAGGCCGAGATAGCCGAGCCTCTCGACGCCCAGCGGGTTTGTCTTGCTCGCATCAGCCATAGGTTGCCTCCTTCTGTCGCAGCGCAAACGCCGCCTTACCATACATTGCAGGTCGGACAGCGAAACCGTCCGGCTCGCATGGCTTGCCTGATTGTTTGAACCATGAAACATTTGAGTGGTCGGGTTGGGCGGCGCTGGTCGGCGCCGGAGCAGCGGAGTGGGCACGATGCGAACCGTTTCGAAGTGGATCCTGGCTTTGGGAGTGGCCGCGGCTGCGAGCGCGGGGGCAGGCCCGTCATGGGCACAGCAGACCATTCGCGTCGGCTGGACCATCCCGGCCGAGGAATCCAAGTACTGGATGATGCGCAGGCCAGCCGAGTTTCCCAATATCGGCAAGGCCTACAACATCGAATGGACCCAATTTCAGGGCACCGCGCCGATGACGCAGGCATTGGCGGCCGGCGCGCTGGATTGCGCGACGCAAGCGCCGCTGTCGCTCGCCAACGGTGTGGTTGGCGGCAATCTCAAGGCCTACATCGTGGCGCAGCACGTCTTCGAGAAGCCCGGCGGTTTCTCGGTCTATTGGGCGGTGATGGATGACTCGCCGATCAAGACGATCGCCGATCTCAAAGGCAAGACGGTCGGCATTTCCGTGATCGGCGGCGGCACACAAGGCCCCTTCAACCTGTTGCTCAAGCAGAATGGCGTCGATCCGGCGAAGGACATCAAGCTGGTCGAGGTCGGTTTTGCCGTCTCCGAAGATGCGCTGCGCCAGGGCCGTGTCGACGCGGTCAACATGAACCAGCCGTTTGCCGCACGTGCGGAGGCGAAGGGTGGCACAAGAAAGCTGTTCTCGTTGTCGCAGGCGATGCCGAACATCGTGCACATCCTGGAAGCCTGCCGCGCTGATTTCGTCGACAAGAACCCCGACTTGGTGAAGGCCTACGTGCGTGACATTACCTCAGGTATGAAGAAAGCGCTGGCCAACCGCGAAGAGACGCTAAAGGTCGTGAATGAGGTTCTGAAGGCGCCTATTCCGGTGCTCGAGACCTATCTGCTCAAGGACAACGATTTCGGCCGCGATCCGGGTGCGGCGCCGAACTTCCCCGCGATCCAGAAGATGCTGGACATCTACGCTGAGACCGGAATGTTGCCGAAGCTGGATGCCATGCAGTTCAAGCACGCGACGATCGTCGCGCCGCTGGAATAGGCGACGGGCGAATTGTCCGAACGAGGGGGCGCGGCGTCGCGGATCATCCCGGACGTTGCATGAAACAGATGCGCGCATGAAGAAGTTGCGATCACGGGTCACGACTGACGGCCTCGACCGGGCCCCGCACCGCGCTTTCATGCGCGCAATGGGGCTCGACGACGCCGCGATCGCCAAGCCGATGGTGGGCGTCGTCAGCATGAAGGGCGAGCAGACGCCCTGCAATATGACCCACGACTTCCAGGTGGCCGCGGCCAAGACGGGAATCGAGGAGGCGGGCGGCACGCCGCGCGAATTCTCCACTGTGTCGGTCTCCGACGGTATCAGCATGAATCACGAGGGAATGAAGTTTTCTCTCTTTTCACGCGAGCTGATTGCCGATTCGATCGAAGCCGTCGTTCATGGTCTCGCCTATGACGCGTTGATCGGGTACGGCGGATGCGACAAGACGCTTCCCGGCGTGATGATGGGCATGGTTCGTTGCAACGTACCGTCCATTTTCATCTACGGCGGCAGCTCGCTGCCGGGCCGGGTGGACGGGCGGACTCTCACGGTGCTCGACTCCTATGAAGCTGTCGGCAGCTTCATGACCGGAGAGATCGACGGCGCCACGCTCGAACGGATCGAGCGCGCCTGCCTGCCGACCATCGGCGCGTGCGCCGGCCAGTTTACCGCAAACACGATGGGGATGGTGTCGGAGGCGATGGGGCTGACCATTCCCAACGTCTCAATGGTGCCCGGTGTCTATGCGGAACGTGCACAGATCTCGCGCCGCGCCGGGCGACTGGTGATGGAGATGCTGGAACGTGGCGGCCCGCTACCGCGCGACCTCGTGACTCGGAAATCCCTCGAGAACGGTGCGGCGATTGTTGCCGCCACGGGCGGCTCGACCAACGCTGCACTGCATCTGCCGGCGATCGCGAATGAGGCCGGGATCGCATTCACGATCGATGATGTCGGCAAGGTCTTTGCCAGGACGCCGCTGATTGGAAACTTGCGGCCGGGCGGCAAGTACACTGCGAAGGATGTCTACGACATCGGCGGCGCGGCCGTCGTGATCCGCGAGTTGATCCAGAGCGGGCACATCGATGGGAGCTGCTTGTCCGTCACCGGGCGCACGCTCGCCGAAGAATATGGCGCGGCCAACGCTCCCGATGGTGAAGTCGTTTACGCGTCTCGTGCGCCGATCATGCCCGATGGTGGCGTGGCGGTTCTGAAAGGCAATCTCTGTCCGGACGGTGCGGTGATCAAGGTCGCAGGTTTGAAGAGTCAGCACTTCGAGGGTGTTGCGCGCGTCTTCGAAGATGAGGAGGCATGTGTCAAAGCGGTCCGTGACCGCGCCTACACGGCGGGCGAGGTGCTGGTGATCCGCAATGAAGGGCCAGTCGGCGGCCCGGGCATGCGCGAGATGCTTGGCGTTACGGCGCTGATCTACGGCCAGGGTATGGGCGAGAAGGTGGCCCTGATCACCGATGGACGGTTCTCCGGCGCTACTCGCGGCATGTGCATCGGCTACGTGTCCCCCGAAGCGTTTGTCGGCGGTCCATTGGCGCTTGTTCGCGACGGCGACAGGATCCGGATCGATGCCGCAAACCGGCGGATGGATATGCTGGTCGACGAGCAGGAACTCACGGCGCGCCGACGCGATTGGAAGCCGAGGCCGCCCCGTCACCGTGCGGGTGCGCTCGCAAAGTATGCGCGGCTGGTCGGACAGGCGCCGGGCGGAGCCGTCACACATGAGGGCCCTGCAGAATGGCCTTGGTTCGAATGACGCGCCGCTTCCGTGCGAGAATGACCGCCTGTCTGGCAAGTTTCTTGCTAAGCTCGATCAGCTGACGGAGGACATCAGCGGATCGGTTGCGTGACGTTCGCGCGTGAGTCAAGCGAGAGACGGGATGAGGGTAGTGCCTTCGAGATCGAGCGAATGGGTGAATCCGGTGACGTCACAAAGGCCGGCTTCTGCGATCATCGAGATCGACCGCGTCTCCCAGGTTTTCCAGACCTCGGCGCGTAAGGATCATCTGGCGTTATCGGACATCTCGCTGACGATCGAGGAAGGAGCCTTCGTCTCCATCCTTGGTCCGTCCGGCTGCGGCAAGTCGACACTTCTTTATATCGTCGGCGGCTTCGTCAGTCCGACCAGCGGCGTGGCGAGGATGAAGGGACAGACGATCACGGGGCCGGGTCCGGATCGCGGACCAGTGTTTCAAGAGTTCGCTCTGTTTCCCTGGAAGACCGTGTTGGGCAATGTGATGTATGGCCCGCGCCAGCAAGGTGTGCGTGCCGCCGAGGCCGGAGCACAGAGCCGGGCCTTGATCGAGATGGTCGGCCTCAAAGGCTATGAGAACTTTTATCCCAAGGAGCTCTCGGGTGGCATGAAGCAGCGCGTCGCGCTGGCCCGGACCTTGGCTTACCACCCTGAAGTTCTGCTGATGGACGAGCCGTTCGGCGCGCTCGACGCGCACACCCGTACACGCCTCCAGAATGATCTCCTGAACATCTGGGAACGTGACCGCAAGACCGTGCTGTTCGTGACCCATTCGGTCGATGAAGCCGTCTTCCTGTCGGACAAGGTCGTGATGATGTCGAAATCTCCCGGCCGTATTCGGCAGGTGATCGACATCGATCTGCCTCGGCCGCGTCGCCGCAACGAGCTGTTGCTCGATCCACGCTACCAGAAATACGTCGTCGACATCGAACGCATGTTCGACGAGGTCGACGAGACCGGATCGCCGTCATGACATCGCTGGCTGCCGCCGCCAGACGTGCCGCCCCGGTGTTCGCTTGCATCGGGCTGCTGGCGGTGTGGCAGGTCGCGTCGCTCGCGCTGAAGAATGACAGCTTTCCGACGGCGATCGAGGCGATCCGCGCGATTCCGGACATCCTTGGCGACAAGGAGTCGCTGATCAACATCCTGGCCTCGCTTCGCCGCATGGCGATCGGGTTCGGTGTAGCCGTGCTGGTTTCGATCCCGCTGGGTCTATTGATGGGGCGTAGCCGCGCCGTCGCGGCCTTCTTCAACCCGCTTCTGATGGTGATCTATCCGGTGCCGAAAGCGGCGCTGATGCCGATCATCATGCTTTGGCTGGGCGTCGGCGACATCACGAAGACGCTGGTGATCTTCCTCGGCGTCAGCCTGCCCGTGATCTATCACAGCTTTGAGGGCGCCCAAGCCGTCGAAGAGAAGATGCTGTGGTCGGGCGCCGCGATGGGACTTTCGCCGCTGCAACGGCTGGTGCGGATCGTGCTGCCGGCGGCGCTGCCGGAAATCCTGACCGGATGTCGCACCGGTCTCGTGCTGGCGCTGATCACGATGATCACCAGCGAGATGATCGCTCGCCAGTCCGGCGCCGGCAACATTCTGTTCAACGCGCTGGACATGGGCCAATACGACACCGTCTTCGCGATGATCATCATCGTGGGGGCGATGGGAATTTGCCTCGATGCGATTTTCGAGCGGGTCCGCGCACGGCTGGTGCGCTGGTCCGAGCCTCAGTTCGACATGCCGCTGAGCTTCTCATGACATCGCGTCTTCCCTCAGCAAATGTCGTTCTTGGGCTTGCGCCAATTGTGCTCGTGATCGCGGTGTGGCAAGGCCTCGTATCGTTCGGCTTTGCGCCTGCGGTCTTGCTGCCGCCGCCGGGATACGTCTTCAGCAGGTTGCTCCAGCAACTCGTGACGTGGACGTTTCAGCAGGAGATCGCGGCGACCCTGATCCGGCTGTTTGCGGGCTTTGCGATTGCGGTCGTGCTCGGTGTAAGTATCGGCATCGCCGCGGCCGCCAATCCAGCGATCAATGCCGTGGTTCGGCCAATCGTGCGCGTATTGGCGCCGTTGCCTAAAGTCGCACTCTATCCGGCGCTGTTGCTTCTGCTCGGCTTCGGCCACGGATCGAAGATCACGCTGGTGGCGGCGGATGCGCTTTTTCCCATTCTGTTATCCACCTATTACGGCGCGTCGACCGTCGAGCAGAAACTGATCTGGTCGGCCATGGCGGCGGGGACATCGCGCTACGAGATCCTGTTCAAGGTCGTGCTGCCGGCGGCGATGCCGTCGATCCTGACCGGCTGCCGGATCGGCCTTGTCATTTCCTGCATCGTGGTGTTTCTGGCTGAGATGATCACGTCGACGGACGGGTTAGGGCATGTGCTGGTGACGGCGGCCCGAACCTTTCAGGCCGTCGACATGTTCGTACCGCTGATCACGATCTCGCTGCTGGGGTTGATCCTGAACGGCTTGCTGGGCGCCGTGCGATCGTATCTCTTGCGGGGCTTCCCCGAAGCGTGATCTGACTGAACAGAAGAAACCAGAGGACCGGGAGTGAACCATGCTGGCGGATCGCATCGAGGCAAAATGGATCGACGCGTTTTGCGAGATCTTTGAGCGCTGCGCCGTCAAGGCAGGCGACACCGCGGCAATCCTCTCGGAAACCCAATCGCGTGCGCTGAACGTTCATTTGGCGGAGCTCGCCCTGCTGCGGATGGGCGCGCGGCCGTTTCATGTGGTGATGCCGACGCCGCGTAACCGGAATATCGTGCCGGTTCGCTCGACCGGGGCAAGCGAGGCAATCCAGCGGCTTGGTCCGGTCATCACCGCACTCCAGCAGGCCGGTTTTGTGGTGGATTGCACCATCGAGGGCCTGATGCACGCGGTGGAGACGCCGGAGATCCTCAAGGCCGGTGCGCGGATACTGGTGATCTCCAACGAACACCCGGAAGCGCTGGAGCGGATGGTGCCGGATCCCGCACTCGAGAAGCGCGTTCGCGCAGCGGCGAAGTTGTTGCGTGGGACGAAGCGGATGCGCGTGACATCGAAAGCCGGTACGGCGCTCGACGTTGACATGCTCGGTGCGTCCACGGTCGGCGTGTGGGGCTGGACCGACAAGCCGGGCACGCTGGCGCACTGGCCCGGTGGCATTGTGGTCAGCTTCCCCAAGAGCGGAACGATCAACGGGACCCTGGTGATGGCCCCCGGTGACATCAATCTGACCTTCAAGCGCTACCTGGCGTCCCCGGTGAAAATGACGCTGAAGGACGATTATGTTGTCGAGCTGGAGGGCGAGGGCACGGATGCGGCGATGATGCGCGCCTATCTCGCAGCGTGGGGCGATCGCGAGGCCTATGCGGTCTCGCATGTCGGTTTCGGCATGAATCCGGGGGCCCGCTACGAAGCCCTCTCGATGTATGACCAGCGCGACACCAACGGCACTGAAATTCGTGCCGTCTCCGGCAATTTCCTGTTCTCGACCGGCGCGAACGAATTTGCCGGCCGCTACACGGCGGGCCACTTTGATTTGCCGATGATGGGAACGACGATCGAGCTCGACGGTGTCGCGGTCGTTCGTGAAGGCGTGTTGCAGGACGTCTTCGGCTAGCTGCGGTCGAGGACCGGTGGGCGCGCCAGGCCGAAATGCCTGAGCAGGTCGACCATGGCCTGAAGCCGCTTCACGCGATAGGCATCGACGTCCATGCCTGAATAATCGAGGAAGCCGGCACCCGTTCGCAAGCCGATCCGGCCTTCATGCATATTGCGGGAAATGACGTCCGGCGCGCGATATCGGTCGCTGCCGAGCGCGCCTTCGAGGTACCGGCTGGCGTAGTACAAGATGTCGCCGCCGCCCCAGTCGATGAACTCGAGCAGTCCGAGCACGGCATAGCGGAAGCCAAAGCCGTAACGGATCGCTTTGTCGATCTCCTCGGCGCTGGCGACGCCTTCCTCGACCATGCGTGCGGCCTCGTTCATCGCAAGCGCCTGGATGCGCGGGACGATGAAGCCGGGCGTCGCCGCGCACACCACGGGGACCTTTCCGATGGCTTCGAGCAGCGCCTTGACCTCATCGATGATGGCGGGGTCGGTGGCTTTGCCGGGCGAAACCTCGACCAACGGGATCAGATAGGCCGGATTGAGCCAGTGCACATTGAGGAAGCGGCGAGGGTTCACGATCGCACCGGCGAGATCGTCGACGAGGATGGTCGACGTGGTCGAAGCGATGATCGTATCCGGGCCGACTTGTTTTGAAGCCACCCCCAGCACCTCGCGCTTGAGCTCGACGACCTCGGGAACGCCCTCGAAGACCATTCCGGCGCCGGACAGCGCTGTGCCGCTTCGGCTGGCTGGCACCACCGAGACCCGTGCGATAAGCGGATCGACATCTGCCTCGCTCAGCAGTCCCAGCTTCGACAGGCTGGCAAAGGTCTTCCTGACTTCGTCGAGCGCGTCCGCCTCCAGCCTGGCGAATTCTTCCGCGGAACGGCCCTTGATATCGATCATCGTGACCGTATGCCCCGCGTAGGCGAACGCGACGGCGATGCCGCGCCCCATGCGGCCGGCCCCGAGGCAGACAATGTTGGCGCGGCTGGTCATCGGTCAAAATCCCCTGCGAAGAAGCGCCTGGAGCTCGGCTTTGCCGAGATTACCAAGCCCCACCGTCTCGAGCGTTCGGCCGCCCTGCGCAAAATCCTCGCCGCAAATCGCGCCGCCGATGGCCAGAAAGGCCTTGGCCAACGGTGTGGGCGTGCCGGCCAGGGCGGCGACGGAGACCAGCAGCGACAGCCCAAGCCGCAGATCCTCACGCATATAGCGGTGCTCGGTCAGCACGATCCGCTCACGCCAGTCGCCGGAATCGGTCAGCCGGTCGTGCGAGCCACGGCCATACATCCAGATCTCGCCTTTCTGGGCGTAGTGGTGGGCCAGCGGAAAATGCGGCGCGCCATAGCCAAGCGCTTCGCGCACCGCGATCCGTTCTGCGTCGAGCGCGTCGGTCACCCGGCGGATCGCGGCTTGCGTTCCTTCCTTGTGGATGTCCCATCGTTCGAAATGCTCGATCGGGCCGGCGTTCATCACGATCAGCGGCGGGTGAATGATGGGCCCAGCATTCATCAGCGCGCCGGAGAGCGCATCGCCGCAGGGCTCGATCGCATCAGGGAAAGCGCGTCCGATCACTTCGATTGCATGCGCGGCCTGATCGAGCGGAAACACGCCGACCGGCAGCCGCTTGGCACGGATGGTGATCGCGACCTCGAACGGCCCGTGCTTGCGGGTCAGCCAAGGCAGTGTTCCGGTCTCGGCAAAGCTTGCCTTGGCGTGGTTTCCGGCATCCCGCGCGGCTTGGGCGAAGATCATCGAGCCGAATGTGGCGGGCGGCAGGAACACGACCTGGCCATCCCGCAAATGCGGAGCGAGCAAACGAGCAATGTCGGGCTGCGCGAAGGCAGGGACGGGGCACAGAATCAGCTCGGTGCCATCAATTGCTTCGGCGATATCGGTCGTCACCAGCGCGAGCTTCACATCGTGCCGACCATTATGATCCTTGACCAGGATCTGCGAGCCGGCCGCGCGATGCGCCGCCACCTGATCGGCGTCGCGGCGCCAGAGCCGGACCTCATGCCCCGACAGCGCAAAATCGACCGCGGCCGCGAAAGAGCCGTTTCCCCCACCTAGAACTGCAATCTTCAAGATGCTTCTCCTTGCGCGCGCGACTGCGCATCAAGCTGCTTCAGCAGGAAATGCTGGACCTTGCCCAGTGCCGTGCGCGGCAGGTCGTTGACGAAGACGATGTCGCGCGGAACCTTGTAACGGGCGAGCTGCGTCTGAAGATGCGCTCTCAGCTTCTCGGCTTCGAGCCGGGAGCCGGACCGCCCGATGACGTAGGCGATCGGCACCTCGTCCCAGCGCGGGTCCGGCCGGCCGATCACGGCGCATTCGCTGACATCGGGATGTTCGAGCAGGACGCGCTCGACCTCGGCCGGATAGACGTTCTCGCCGCCGGAAATGATCACATTCTTCTTGCGGTCGCGGACCCAGAAATACCCGTCGGCATCGCACAGGCCGATATCGCCGGTGCGATACCAACCGTCGTGCAGCGCATCGTGCGTGGCATCCGCATTGCCCCAATATTCGAAGAACACGTTGGGCCCTCGCACGGCGATTTCGCCCGGCGTACCCGCAGGGACCTCATTGCCGGCCTGATCGATCACCTTCGCTTCGCAGCAGAGGCCGGCAAGTCCGGTCGATCCCGCGCGCGAAAGGTCGCCGCCAAGCCGGGTGTAGACTGCGATGGGGCAGGTTTCCGTCGATCCATAGACCTGAAGCACCGGAACATCGCGCGCCACGAAGCGATCGATCAGGTGCGGTGGCACGATGGTCGAGCCGGTCGAGACGGCTTTGAGCGAGGAGAGATCGGTCGTTGTCCAGGCGGGATGCTCGCTCACGGCCTGTAGGATTGCAGGCACCATCACCGTCAGGGTCGGTCTTTCCCGTTCAATAGCCGCGAGCGCAGTATCCGGCGTGAAGCGGGCGTGGATCGTGACGGTCGCACCAAGCTGCAGCGCCGGCGTGGTCTGGATGTTGAGGCCGCCGACATGGAAGAACGGCAGTACCGTCAGCACGTGATCATCCGAGGTCATGTTGTGCATGTGCTGGCTCATGACGCCGTTCCAGAACAAGGCTTCTTGCCGCAGAACGGCGCCCTTCGGCCGTCCCGTCGTTCCAGACGTGTAGACGACGAGCAGCGGGCAGGAGAGATCAGTGTGCGGATTGCGGCCGCTGCCTTCGCTGCGAGCCAGCAGGTCTTCGAATGTCACGCCCCGCGACGGCACGAAATCGAGGCCGATGACGGCCGTCCCCGGCGCAAGCTCCGGGAGAACTCCGGCAAATGCCTGCTCGAGTACCAGGACCTTTGCGCCCGCATCGGAGAGAATGAAGCGCTGCTCGGCAACCGCCAGCCGCCAGTTCAGCGGCACCAGCATCGCACCAAGTCGCGCGCATGCGTAGAGCAGAACCAGATAGTCCGGCCGGTTGAGGCTCAGGATCGCGACGCGGTCGCCTCGGCCGACGCCGAGCTCCTGCTTCAACGCCGTGGCGGTCCGTTCGATGCGCGAAGCGAGTGCGGCGTAGCTCAGCCGCTCACCTTCGAAGGCGATCGCCGTCTTGTCTTGCGCGAACGCCGCGTTGCGATCGATCAGACTACAGAGGTCCACGGTCAGTCGTCCGTTTCACCGGCCTCGTACAGCGCCTCGCGCCCGATCCGGTCGAGGCAGAGCTCGGCGGTCCAGGGCAGCATCAGCGAGCCGCAGCGGCTGTCGCGATAGATGCGCTCCAGTGGCAGCGAGCGGAGCATGGCCTGACCGCCGCAGGTGCGGATCGCGAGCGCGGCGAGCTCATTGGCGCCCTCCATCACCGAATATTGCGCGGCATAGGCGCGCAGCACCTGCTCCTTGCTTGGATTGGCGTGGGCCTCGGTGACCGCCTGGAACCAGATCGCCTTGATCTGCTCGAGCTTGATCTGCATCTGCGCGACCGCGATCTGCTTGGTCGGGTACATCCGGCGCTTGACCGGCGGCATGCCCGGTACCTCGCCGCGAAGATAGCGTACCGTGAAATCATAGGCGGCTTGCGCCAGGCCCATATAGGTCGGCGACAGCGTCAGGAACATGTGAGGCCAGCGCATCGCCGCCTGGAAATAGACGCCGCGCGGCATCAGCGCGGAATCCTCAGGGACGAATACATCCTTGAACAGCAGCGTGCGCGAGACTGTGCCGCGCATGCCGAGCGGATCCCAGTCGCCGACCACCGAGACACCGTCCGATTTCGCGGAGATCGCGAGGTAAAGGGTGTTGCGGCGCGAGGCTTTTTCGCCCTCCTCCATCTCGGTGCAGAGCACGCCGTAATAGTCGGCATGACCGGACAGCGATGCAAAGATCTTCTTGCCGTTGACGATCCAACCGCCCTTCACGGGCTTTGCTTCCGTGCCGAACGCGACGCCGCCGGCCGCGGCCGCTCCGCCCTCGGAAAAGGGTTGCGAGTAGATCGCGCCATCCTCGACGATACGCTTGTAATGAACCGCGCGCCGCCGCTCGTGCTCGGCGCGGGTCTCCGCGTCCATGTCGAGATCGTCGGCGAGCGGACCTGACCACAGGGTCGAGCAGACGTGCATGTTCCAGGTGAGGGCGGTCGCGCCGCAATAGCGGCCGATTTCGGCTGCCGCCAGCGCGTAGGTTTGATAGTTCGCGCCGAGCCCGCCATGCTTCTTGGGCACCGCGATCCCGAGCAGGCCGACGCGATGCAGGTCGCGATAATTCTCTGTCGGGAAGATCGCCTCGCGATCGTAAGTCGCCGCGCGATCAGCGAACACGCTCTGGCCGATCTCGCGGGCGCGCGCGATGATGCCGGCCTGCTCCTCGCTCAGGCGAAATGCGACGGGATCGAAGATCGGCGTATCCAGCGCGACCTTGTCGGTTACGCCGATGTTCTTGCTGACTTGCATGGTCATTGCGCAGCCATCCTACGTTTTGGTTGCGAC
Source organism: Bradyrhizobium sp. Mp27 (assembly GCF_029953005.1). Taxonomy (NCBI): domain Bacteria; kingdom Pseudomonadati; phylum Pseudomonadota; class Alphaproteobacteria; order Hyphomicrobiales; family Nitrobacteraceae; genus Bradyrhizobium; species Bradyrhizobium sp. Mp27. The sequence goes on from NZ_JASAUS010000089.1 coordinate 19,467, forward strand.
GGAATTCAAGAACCGGCCGAGGGCTTCGTCGAACGCGTTAGGGCGTTCAAGGTTGGCGAGATGGCCTACACCAGCCAGCTCGACATATTCGGCAGAGGGAATGAATGTTGCTGTCTTTGCCATCATGGGGGCAGGCGCGTTGTTGTCCTTGGAGCCGGACAGCAACAGCGTCGGGACGGAAATGTCCTTGAGTGTGCTGCGCTGATCGAAGCCCATCAAAGCCAGCATCATGGCGCGATAGCTCGCCTCGGGCACGCTTGCCATGCACTCGCGCGCAAGCTCCATTCCCTTCGGATCGGGATCGTCGCCGACAAGCTCCTTCACCAGGGAGGGAGCCAGCGACTTCATGGTCTCGCCTCGATCGAGCGGCCCAAGCCGCGCCGCGATGAACGATTTCTGCCAATCGCCATCGGCCTTGCCGAAGGCCGGGCTGGTCTGCGCAAGGACGATCGCGCGGGCCAGTTTCGGAGATTGCGCCAGCCATTTCTGCACGATCATGCCACCGATCGAATGGCCGACCAGAATTGGCGTGGTCGCACCAAGCTGCTCAATGAATTGCTGGAGCGCATCGGCAAGGGCCGCGATGCTGACGGTGGCGAGTGGCGCCGATCCGCCGTAGCCCGGCATGTCCCATGCAATCGCGCGGAACTGGGTGCTGAATCTCGCGAGCTGCTGCCGCCAGGCCCGCGCCGCGCCGCCAATGCCATGTAGGAAAATCAGGGGTGTCGCGTCCGGATCGCCCGCGGCTTCATAGGCGAAGCGGCCGTCTTTTGTTATCATTGGCGCAGGCTGCGACACGCGACATCCTTTTGCTCGGCCGGGCGATGCTAACAGGCCTGTGGGGGATGGGAAGCGATAATTTTATACTTAAAGCAATTTTCGGGCCGGTCTCTCGCGCGAAGGCGTTCGCGGCGCTACGGCAGCTTCGTTGCAAAAACTTGAAGGTTAAAATATATCGAGGAACGATCAGCAGAGCCAAGGAGCCAGCGCATGTCCGGATTGCCGCACTCGCCGCACGCGCTCGTGACCGGTGGCGGTCGCGGCATCGGCCGCGCCATCGCAGCCTCTCTTGTCGGGGCAGGCGCAACCGTGACGGTGCTCGGCCGGAACGCCGCTGTTCTAGAAGAGGCGGTCAGCGCAGGTGCCGCGCATTTTGCTGCGATCGCCGACGTCTCGAACGAATTATCACTGAAGGCCGCTATCGCTGAAGCGAGCGCGCGAAAGCCGATCGACATCCTGATCGCCAACGCGGGAAGTGCAGAATCCGCGCCGTTCGCGAAATCGGACGCTGCCCTGTTTGCGCGCATGATGGACGTCAATTTCATGGGCGTTGTCCATGCCATCCAGGGCGTTCTGCCGGGCATGAAGGATCGTCCCTATGGCCGCATCGTCGCGATTGCCTCGACGGCGGGGCTCAAGGGCTACGCCTATGTCAGCGCGTATACGGCGGCGAAGCACGCCGTCGTCGGTCTCGTGCGCTCTCTTGCCCTCGAGACGGCCGGAAGCAATGTGACTGTGAATGCGGTGTGTCCGGGCTTCACCGACACCGATCTGGTCGCCGGCAGCATTGAAAACATCATGAAGAAGACCGGCAGGAGCCGCGAGCAGGCGATCGCCGAGCTCGCGAAGCACAATCCGCAGGGACGGCTGATCACGCCTCAAGAGGTGGCTGACGCGGTGCTTTGGTTGTGCGGCGAAGGTGCTGGTGCGATCACCGGGCAGGCGATTGCAGTCGCAGGCGGCGAAATCTAGTAGCGCGGAACAAACATAATTAGGAGATCGCATGAGCAGACCAGCTAATCCTGTGACCGTGCCGCTCGCGGATTATTCGCCGCAGCACTTCCTGCTGGCGGTGGTCGACAGCGTTGCCACGGTAACGCTCAACCGTCCCGAGCGGAAGAATCCACTGACCTTCGAGAGCTATCGGGAACTGACGGATTTCTTCCGCGCCTGCGCTTTCGATGATGCAGTCAAGGCCATCATCGTCACCGGCGCCGGCGGTAACTTCTCGTCCGGCGGCGATGTGTTCGAGATCATCGGCCCGCTCGTGAAGATGGACACCAAGGGGCTGACCGCTTTCACGCGGATGACCGGCGACCTCGTCAAAGCGATGCGGGCCTGCCCTCAACCCATTGTGGCCGCGGTCGAGGGTATCTGTGCCGGCGCCGGCGCGATCATCGCGATGGCATCGGATATGCGGCTTGCGGCGAGCGGCGCGAAGGTCGCGTTCCTCTTCAACAAGGTCGGCCTCGGCGGCTGCGACATGGGCGCCTGCGCGATCCTGCCGCGGATCATCGGACAGTCCCGCGCCTCCGAGCTGCTCTACACCGGCCGGTTCATGACGGCGGAGGAGGGCGAGCGCTGGGGCTTCTTCAGCCGCATCGTCACGCCCGAGCAGGTGCTGCCGCAGGCGCAGTTGCTGGCCAAGCAGGTCGCGGAAGGCCCGACCTTCGGCAACACCATGACCAAGCGGATGCTGGCGATGGAGTGGGCGATGTCGATCGAAGAGGCGATCGAAGCGGAAGCCGTCGCCCAGGCGCTGTGCATGACCACGGCGGATTTCGAGCGCGCCTTTGAAGCGTTCGCCAACAAGGTCAAGCCGGTCTTCAGGGGCGACTGAGCCCCGGACTTCCTGCGGGAGGCCAGCAATGGGGATTTGCGCCGCAGTACCTGCACGGAACAGATCAGATTTTCCGCAACAACGTGCGCGACCGGCGGGATCTCGGGGAGCGGAGAATTAAGGCTAAGCCCAAGACCCGGGCCGAGCTCAAGGCGGAGGCGACAAAGCCGCTTGCGGCGGAGTGACCGCCCGTGCGACTTTAACCCCATTGCCTGGCGTATTTTCGAGTGGAGTAAGGGCGATGAAGGCGATTATCGTCGGTGGCGGTATCGGTGGTCTCACCACGGCATTGATGCTGCGCTCGCGCGGCATCGGGTGCGAGATTTTCGAACAGGCCGACACCATCCGCGAACTCGGCGTCGGCATCAACACGCTGCCGCATGCGATGCGGGAGCTTGCCGGCCTCGGTCTCCTCCAGCAACTCGACGACGTCGCGATCCGCACCGACCAGCTCTATTACCTCAATCGCCACGGCCAGGAGGTCTGGCGCGAAGCCCGCGGCATCGACGCCGGCCATGACGTGCCGCAATTCTCGATTCACCGCGGCCGCCTTCAGGGCGTCATCCATCGCGCCGTCGAGGAGCGGCTCGGGCCGAAGGCAATTCACACCGGCTGCCGCCTCGGCGCCTTCACGCAGGACGAGGGCGGCGTCACCGCTTATTTCTTCGACCGCTCGGGCGCGCACATTCATACTGCGCGCGGCGATATCCTGATCGGCGCTGACGGCATCCATTCACGCGTTCGCGACACGCTGTTCCCGAACGAGGGACCGCCGTGCTGGAACGGCCTGATGCTTTGGCGCGGTGCGCGCGATTGGCCGCTGTTCCTCACCGGCAAGTCGATGATCGTGGCCGGCGGCCTCAACGCCAAGGTGGTGATCTATCCGATCGCGGAGGGATCGAGCCCGGCGAGCCGTCTCACCAACTGGGCGGTCCTGGTGAAGGTCGGCGAAGGTAATGCGCCGCCGCCCCGGAAGGAGGACTGGTCGCGGCCCGGCCGGCGCGAGGAGTTGATGCCGCATGTCGCGCGCTTCTCGGTGCCCTATATCGACGTCAAGAGCCTGATCTCGGCAACGCCGGAATTCTACGAATATCCGACCTGCGACCGCGATCCCTTGCCTTACTGGTCGTCCGGGCGCGTTACGCTGCTCGGCGACGCCGCGCATCCCATGTATCCGGTCGGCTCCAACGGCGCATCTCAGGCGATCCTCGACGCGCGCTGCCTTGCCGATGCGCTGGTGCGCGCTGAGCATCCGCGCCAGGCTTTGCTTGAATATGAGAAGAAGCGTCTGCCGATGACCGCTGACATCGTGCGATCAAATCGGCGCGGCGGCCCCGAGGGCGTCATCGACGCCGTCGAGCAGCTTGCGCCCGATGGCTTCGACAACGTCGACAACGTGCTGAGCTATTCCCAGCGCGAGGCGATCGTCCGCGGCTACGCCACCAAAGCCGGCTTCGCCGCCGTGCCGGGACTTGCGGCGGTGCGCGCTTAAGACTAACTCCTAGCCGCCGGGCGGCGGCGGCAGGAAGTGGATGTTGAACTCGGCGGCCATCGCCACCACGTCCTCCGGCTTCTGTTCCTTCATGTTGTGAAGGCCCCAGAACAGGTCGAACAGCTTGCGGGTCGGCGACACCCAGAACAGCACCTTTGCCGTCTGCTCCGACTTGTTGAAGATGCCGTGCGGCACGCCCATGCCGAGGCGGATCAAATCGCCCGCGGTCGCCTGCGACTCCGAATTGCCGAGCACGAAGTCAAGCTTGCCCTCGAGCATGTAGAGATACTCATCCTGGTCGGGATGGATGTGCGGCGGCACGAATGTGCCCGGCGGCAATGTCGCGTGCCAGGAGAAGCTGTGCTCGGTATTGCTTTTCGGCACATAGGTCTGGCCGAGGATGTTCCAGGAGATGCCCTGGATCCCTTCATTGGCCCGCGTGATGCCGGTGATTTCGCTCTTCATTGCAGTCCTCCCGTAATGCGGTGCGGCTTAGTTTGCCGCCTTGCAGTCCTTGGCATAGCGGTCGCCATAGTTCTCGAAGACTTTCTGAACGATCTCGGTCTGGAACTTGCCGTCCGCACGCTTGGCGACCTTGGTCAGATAGAAATCCTGGATCGGATAGCCGTTGGTGTTGAACTTGAAGGCGCCGCGCAGAGAGGTGAAGTCGGCCTTCTTCAGCGCAGCCCCAACCGCATCCTTGTTCGAGAGATCGCCTTTCACGGCCTTGACCGCGCTGTCGATCAGCATCGCGGCGTCATAGGCCTGGAAAGCGTAGGTGCCGGGCACGACGTTGTAGGCGGCTTCATAGGCCGCGACGAACTTCTTGTTCTGGGGATTGTCGAGATTGGGCGCCCAGTTCGCGCCGCCAAACATGCCGACGGCCGCATCCTGCTGCGCCGGCAAGGTCGATTCATCCACCGTGAAAGCCGAGAGCACCGGAATGCTGTCGGCAAGACCAGCCTGCCGGTACTGCTTGACGAGATTGACGCCGAGGCCGCCCGGCATGAACGTGAACAGCGCATCGGGCTTCTGCGACGAGATCTTGGAAAGTTCCGGCTGGAAGTCCAGCGTGTTCAGCGGCATGTAGGATTCTTCGACGATCTCGCCCTTGTAGTCGAGCTTGAAGCCCGCCACTGAATCCTTGCCGGCCTGATAGTTAGGCACCATCAGATACATGCGCTTGTAGCCGCGATCCTGCGCGACCTTGCCGAGGATCTCGTGAACCTGGTCATTCTGATACGACGTCACATAGAAGAACGGGTTGCAGTCCTTGCCGGCGAAAGTTGATGGGCCGGCGTTGGGGCTGATCAGGAACGTCTTGGACTCCGTAATGGGGCGGTGGATCGCCTGGAGGATGTTCGAGAAGATCGGGCCGACCACGAAGTCGACCTTGTCGCGCTCCAGAAGGCCCTTGACCTTCGTGACCGCTGCGTCGGGCTTCAACTCGTCATCGGCGACGATCACCTCGACATCTCGGCCGCCCATCTTGCCGCCGAGATCCTTCACTGCGAGCGCAAAGCCGTCGCGGACCTGCTGGCCAAGCGCGGCGGCGGGGCCTGACAGGGTCACGACCACGCCCAGCTTGATCTTCTCCTGGGCGAGGGAAGGGCTCACCGCGGTGCCGAGCAGCAGGGCGGCAGCGGCCAAGGTCAGTTGCGTCTTCATGATGTGTCCCCCGTGACGATCGGGCTTGCGCAGCAAGCCGCGTACTCCGATCCAAGCTTATGCCGATGATGGCGGCCGCGGCAAGCAAGCTCAAGGCGTGGCCATCCTGCGGGCAGTGGCGCATGCAAGCGGCGCGCCAGTTATTTGAAGCCTAAAGAAATTCGAGTGTGGTCGATTGTTGCAGCTTTAGGCTTGCGGCCGGGGCCGATTTATTTGAAGCTCAAAACGTTGGGGAATCCGTGCTGGCGCCAAGGCCGGCCATGAGTGACTGCATCGAGATGCTCGATTCCGAGACCAAGGCCGTCGAGACGCCGGAGGACCACGCCGAAGAGCTTCGGCTGTGGCTGCGTCTGCTCACCTGCACGACCCTGATCGAAGGCGAAGTCCGAGGCCGCCTGCGACAGCGCTTCGACGTCACGCTGCCCCGGTTCGACCTGATGGCGCAGCTCGACAAGGCGCCCGATGGTATGACGCTGTCCGACGTCTCCAAGCGAATGATGGTGTCCAACGGCAACGTCACCGGCCTCGTCGAACGGCTGGTGGAATCGGGCCATCTCGACCGGCGCACCTCGGAGACGGACCGCCGCGTCCAGGTGATCCGCCTCACAAAGCTGGGCCGCGCCGAGTTTCGCAGGATGGCTGCGGAACACGAGACCTGGATCGCCGATCTGTTTGCCGACCTGACCCCGAAGGATGTCCGCGAATTGATGCGGCTTCTGGCCAAGACAAAGGCGTCGGCGCAGAAATCGGCCGGTCGCCGCCGGCCGTAGTCCGCCGGCCGCGGCCCCCGCCAGTCCCACCTTGCCGCAGGAAAATGCATGGGATGCCCAAAATCCGCTATTGCGCCAAATTGTTTTAAGCCTAAAATGTTTCCCAGATGATGCTGCCGGGTGCTTTCCATGCTGAAAGGAACGTGCGATGGCTAACGCCGCTAAGGCTCAAGAGTCGGGCTCGTATGACGGCAACGCCGCGACAGCCCACGTCGATACATTCGCACGGCAGCATCTGCCGCCGCGAGAGTTCTGGCCCGAATTCATCTTCACGCGGCCGGAGCTGCACTACCCGCCGCGATTGAACTGCGTCAGCTATTTTCTCGACCGCTGGGTCGAGCAGGGCCACGGTGACGCGCCGTGCGTCATCAGTCCGGCCGTCAGCTACACCTATCGCGAGCTGCAAGCGCTCGTGAACCGCATCGCCAACGTGCTGGTTCGCAAGCTTGGTCTCGTAACCGGCGGACGCGTACTGCTGCGCTCCGCCAACAATCCGATGATGGTTGCGACCTATCTCGCGGTGATCAAGGCTGGCGGCATCGTCGTGGCGACCATGCCTCTGCTGCGCGCCAAGGAACTATCTTATCCGATCCAGAAGGCGGAGATTGCACTCGCGCTCTGCGATGGAAAACTCTCGGAGGAGATGGAGAAGGCGAAAGCGGCGGCGCCCAGCCTCAAGCACGTGGTCTATTGGGGCAACGGCGCGTCGGACTCGCTCGAGGCGCTGATTGCTGATGCGAGCCCGGAGTTCAAGGCGGTCGATACCGCCGCCGATGACATCTGTCTGATTGCCTTCACGTCGGGCACGACGGGCGATCCCAAGGGCACCATGCATTTCCATCGGGATATGCTGGCGGTCTGCGACGGTTATGCGCACAACATCTTGAGAGCGGAGCAGAAGGATCGCTTCGTCGGTTCAGCGCCGCTCGCCTTTACCTTCGGCTTCGGCGGCGTGTTGTTTCCGATGCATATCGGCGCTTCCTTCGTCGTGCTGGAGAAGACGACGCCGGACGACATGCTGACGGCAATCGAGCAATACAAGACCTCGGTCTGCTTCACCGCGCCGACCGCCTATCGCGCCATGATCGGCAAGCTCGCAGGTCGCGACATTTCCTCGCTGCGAAAGTGCGTCTCTGCGGGCGAGACCCTCCCCAAGCCGACATTCGATGCCTGGCTCAAGGCCACCGGCATCAAGCTGATGGACGGCATCGGTTCGACCGAGCTGCTGCACATCTTCATCAGCGCGACCGAGGACGAGATCCGCCCCGGCGCAACCGGCAAACCCGTGCCGGGTTACGAAGCAAAAATCGTCGATGACGACGGCAATGACCTGCCGCCGGGCACGATGGGGCGGCTCGCGGTGCGCGGCCCGACCGGCTGCCGCTATCTCGCCGACGAGCGGCAGCGCAAATACGTCCAGAACGGCTGGAACATCACCGGCGATACCTATCTGATGGATAGCGACGGCTACTTCTGGTACCAGTCGCGCTCCGACGACATGATCGTGTCAGCCGGGTACAACATCGCGGGCACGGATGTGGAGGCGGCGCTGCTGACGCATCCATCCGTAGCCGAGTGCGGCGTCGTCGGCGCGCCGGACGAGGCGCGTGGTATGATCGTGAAGGCCTATGTCATCGCCGCCCCCGGTGTGACGCCGGACGCTCAGCTCGCAGCGGAGTTGCAGGAGCATGTCAAACGTGAGATTGCGCCTTACAAATATCCGCGCGCGATCGAGTTCGTGGCGCAACTGCCGAAGACCGAGACCGGCAAGTTGAAGCGATTTGCCCTGCGGCAGTTGGCGCAGGCTGCAGCGACGTCCTCTGGCGTTGCGGCGGAATAAGAGAAGGATGAAGAATTGTCCGTGACGACGCCGAAAGGCACGCACCTCGCGGTGCTGCCGACAGCAGCCGAGGACGAAACCGGCTCAAGGGCGCAGGTGCTGCAACCGTCCGGCTGGCCGCTACCGAAAGGCTATGCCAACGGCATGGCCGCCGAGGGGCGCATCGTCGTCACCGGCGGCGTGATCGGCTGGGACGCCGAGGAGCGTCTCGCGGACGGCTTTGTCGCGCAGGTGCGCCAAGCCCTGAGCAACATCGCCGAGATATTGGCGGAGGCGGGTGCGCGGCCCGAGCACCTCGTGCGCCTGACCTGGTACGTCGTCGACATGGACGAATACCTGGCGAACCTGAGGGAGCTCGGCAAGAGCTACCGTGCCACTTTCGGTGCGCACTATCCTGCGATGGCGCTGGTGCAGGTCGTCCGCCTCGTCGAGAAGGCGGCGCGCGTCGAGATCGAAGCCACCGCCGTCATTCCCCGCTAAGCCGCCTTCGGTTCGCGCCTAGCTGGCCTTGGCGAGATCGTCGTCCTCGGGCGAATTCAGATAGACGCCCGATACGGTGTCGACCCAGCACAGATGGTCGTGCACCTTCTTGACGCCCTCGACATTCTCCGCCGCGACGACGGCGGCCTGACGCGCGCGTTCCTCGGTGATGACACCGCTGAGATGAACGATGCCGTCCCGGACGATGACGTTCAGTCCGAACGGGCACCAGTCGTTTTTCTCCATGGTGTCGATGATACGGCCGCGAATGTGATCGTCGTCGGCCGTCGGATCCCGTACCTCGCGGGCGAGCCCCGCCACCGCCTGCAATAGATTGGCGCGCGAGACGATGCCGACGACCTTGTCGCCGCGCACCACCGGCAGCCGCTTGACGTTGTTCCGTTCCATGAGATCAACGATCTCCGCGAGTGCGGTATCCTCGGTGATGGTCACGACCGAGGCGGTCATCACCTCCGAGACCTTGCGGCCATGCTCGTGGACGAAATCGCTGGCGGATGTGCCGGGGCCGAGGATGAACCGCAGCCAGCGGCCTCGCTTACGCCCGGTGCCGATTTCGCTGCGGCGGACGAAATCCCCCTCGGAGACCACGCCGACCAGCTTGCCGGCATCGTCGACCACGGTGAGGCCGCTGACGTGCCGCTTCAGCATGATGCTTGCCGCCTCGACGATGCTGGTGTGGGGGGCAACCGAGATGACCGAGCGGGTCATGATCTGGTGGGCGCGCATGGGGAAGCTCCGCAAGTTCACACGAATATCGATGTGTGGAGCTTAGGTCACCGGCAGGAAGCTGATTTGATCCAAGTCAAGCTGGTCCGCACCTAATCTTCGGGCTCTGCATTCGGGGCGAGGTCGGAGGAGCGGAACGGCTTGGCCTTGTCCAGTTTCCGGTAGGCGTTCGAGGCGGTCCGCAACAGCTTCTTTTGGCGCTTCCGGTTGAGGAAGCGAATGCCCGCCTCGGGGACGGCCTCGTTCAGTGACGCTGCCAGGGTTTGCCCGCGCGCATCGTCGTTCAATTGCCCGAGGGACTTCTGCGCCTTGCGCAATTGCTTGAGGATCGACTTCTGTTTGGTCAGCGATTCGTCTGCAAACAAATCCTCTAGCGACTCGATCGAATAGGTCAGCCGCTTGTTGAGAAGCCGCAGCTTGTGCCGTTTTTCGACGTCGAGCTTGCGCAGTTTCCGCGCCTTCCTGAGCAGCGTCGTTTCCCATTCCGTGAGCTGCACCGTCGCGTGGTCGGCAAGCGGGCAGCGGCGCAACCGGGTGGCCTCCTTGCTGCGCTGGGTCGACCAAGGACCGCTCTCGATCCAGGCCGAGGTCTGCTCGACAAGACGGCGATACCGCGCCGATTGCAGCGCGCGCGCCAGCAGGCGGTGGCTCTCGGCACGCTTCTCGTCCCAATGCTGAAGCTCGGCGATCACGTCAAGCTCGCCTCCGCTTTCGGCGATAACCCGCTCGATCGCCACGTCGAGGTCGCGCACCATGCCGAGCTGGCTGTTCAGCCATTTCAATTCGGCCCAGACATTCGGCCGCAGGGCATCGTCGACCATGGGCGAGAAGAAGCGGATGGCGGTGCGCAGATGCGTCAGTGCGATCCGGATCTGATGCAGCGCCTCGGGATCGCCATGGCAGGTGCCATCGTGCTGGGCAAGGACGGCATCGAGGTGACGGCGGGCGATGATCCGGAACGCGGTGTCGCATGCCATGCCGGGGCTGAGGCGGCCGGGCAGAACATTGCGCCGCGCCGCAGGCTTGGCGCGAGCGGTCGCCATCGAACTCGTGGTGGGTCGCGCCATCCTAGCCCGCGCCAATCAGATTGCCTTATTTGCCCTCAGCGATTACGTCCCGGCAGTTCTGGAGCGTCTGCGCTTGTGTCCCGGATGCATCGATGGTCGCCCAACCGACATGGCCGATATTATAGTGCTCTTGCTGCACGGCAACCTCTTGCGTGGCGTCGGACGCGTCGCCCCGGCGGCCGCCGATTCGCGCCTGACGGGTGGCGAGGTCGGCGACGAGGAATAGTCCGTTGAGCGGTACGCTGCACTCGCGTGCCAGGGCGGCCATCTCGTCTCGCTCGGACTCGCGCGCAAAGACGGCGTCGACGATTGCCGAATGGCCTTGCGCCAGAACCTGCCGGGCGCACTGCATCAGCACCTCGTAGACCTGCGCCGTCACGTCAGGCCGGTACGTGGACGGCGGTAGCCGCTCGGTGTGTCCCACCTGAAACAGCTGCTTGCGAATGACGTCGCTGCGCAGCACGACGGCGCCCGGCTGTGGCGCCACGGCGGGAGCCAGCGCGCGCGCGAGCACGGATTTGCCGGTGCCCGACAGTCCACCAACCGCGATCAGGCGAGGGGTGGGGGGATGAATCAAAGCCCGGGCGAGCTCGAAATAGCGGCGCGCCTCGTCGAGAGTGCCGGGGCCGTCGGCAGCAGGCCGCCTCAGTCGCGCCAGCGCCACCTGCGCACGGATCGCCGCGCGAATGGACATGAACAGTGGCAGCGCCGCCAGGGCGTCGAGCGTTTCGACGGGCGCCGTCATCAGATACTGGTTCAGGACGGCATTGGCCGCGACCGGCTGGTCATGGCGCAGCAGGTCCATCAGCGTGAACGCAAGATCATAGAGCACGTCCACAGTCGCCATCTGCGCGTTGAATTCGATCGCGTCGAACAGGACAGGCTGCCGGTCGATCAGCACGATATTGGCAAGATGCAAGTCGCCGTGACAGCGGCGCACGAAGCCGTGGCGCGCGCGTTCTTCCAGTGTAGCGCGGACGTGCAGGAATGCCTGGTGTGAGGCTTCGCAGAGTTGCTCGATCAGGGCTGCTTCGAAATGATCGCCATTGCGCAGCCCGGTGCTGTTGCCTGCGATCAGCGCAGGAATGGAGGCAATCCATGCGACGCCGTCCGCGACGGGCGCTCTCGCATGCGATGCTGCGATCGCATCCGCGATGGCCGGGGCGAGCTCTGCATCCAGCGGGCCGGCTTTTGCCACATGGTCCAGCGTCCGGTTTTCGTCGAAGCGGGACATGTCGACCGCATACTCGATCGGCCGGCCGAGACCGTCGATCTCGATCGATCCATCCGGCTCCTCCGTGATCGCCACGACGCGGTGATAGATTTGCGGCGCGAGCGGCCGGTTGATCCTGATCTCCTCTTCGCAGGCCGCCTCGCGCTTTTCGAGCGTCGAATAGTCGAGGAATGGAAACTTGACAGCCCGCTTGATCTTCAGTGCGCGTGTCCCGTCCAGAAGCACCGAGGCTGCGTGCGTGTCGATCCGCTTCACGCCGGGATGCACGCTCAGCGCTTGGAAGACCCGTTCCTGGGTTGCAGAATCGTCCGTCATCTCTGCGTGCAAATCCAGATGCATCGGCGGTGAGGCAGCAGGCTAATCCGTAGAGGCGGATCGGAGCCAGTCCTTGACATCGGTCAAAGCCTGTCGTCGGCTGGCAGCGCGGTGTTCCCGCCTTGAGGAGGATCAAGCTTCCCGGCGAAAGGTGGCTTATCCTGACCGGTAAGGAGAATCCCGATGCCCATCAAGGATGTCTTTCTGCCGCTTATCGGCCAACCGCGCGGGCCGGCCCTCGCTGCGATCGCGACATGCGTGGCTGTCGCCGCCGACCTCGGCGCCAGGATCACCGCGCTCGCGCTCGAGGAAGATGTTTTCGCGCGGCCGACGGTCATCAGCCCTGGCGATCTGGATTCCGCGGAGGCAAGCGATTCGCGTGAGGTAAGCAACGTGCAGCAACTCCTCAACGCCTTCACCAATGCAGCCTCCCGCGGCAACATTCGCACCCAAAGCCGATCGGGTAAGGTGCCGGCGGACCAGATCGCGTCGATCCTGGCCGAGCATGCGCGCTTCAGCGATCTGACGCTGGTTCCCGTGAGGCCGCATGACAGTCAAACGGAGCGCATCATCGAAACGCTCCTGTTCGAATCCGGCCGGCCGCTGCTGCTCTGTCCGGAACAGCAAGTCGACGAGCTGCGACCGGAGTTCGAGAACGTCATGATCGCCTGGGATCACTCCGCCCGTGCCGCGCGGGCCGTCGGCGATGCGCTGCCCATTCTTCAGGCTGCGGCATCCGTCCGGGTGGTCACGGTGACGGACGACACGACCGATGCGATCGTGCAATCCGGAACCGCGCTTGTCGACCATCTGAGGGAACACGGGGTCTACGCCTCGTTTGAAACGACGAAGGGCGGCGGCAGCTCGATCGGCAAGGTGCTCGGAAGCTGGGCGAATTCCCATGCCGTCGATGCGATCGTGATGGGCGCCTACCATCATTCACGCCTGAACGAGATCGTCTGGGGTGGTGTGACAAAGACCGTCATTGGCCAGCCGCCGTGCTGGGTTATGATCTCGCACTAGGCGCATCGCCAGTTCATCGGCCGATCGTCAACTATCGCAACCGCCACCGACCGGGCGCATATGCTTCCATGTCAACCTATCGCTTGAAGAATCTGCTGTCGCCGCGTTCGGTTGCGCTCGTCGGCGCGAGCGCCCGCCCGGTCTCGGTCGGACGTGCCGTTCTCGAAAACATTCACAAGGCCGAGTTCAAGGGGCAGTTCGGCCTCGTCAATCCGCGCCATACCGAGATCGGCGGCATCGCTGCGGTGGGCAGTCTGGACAGGCTGGACTTCGTGCCCGAGCTCGTGGTCATCACCGCGCCGGCGCGAGAGGTTCCCGGCATCATTGACCAGGCCGGACGTCGCGGCTCGGCCGGCGCGCTGATCGTCTCGGCGGGCCTCGGTCACGGACCGGGATCCCTGCACGAGGCCGCGATCGCTGCGGCACGCAAATACGGCATGCGGCTGATTGGGCCGAACTGCCTCGGCATCATGATGCCCGGCGTCAGCCTCAATGCCAGCTTTGCCGCGCACATGCCGGGGGCGGGCAATCTCGCGCTGATCTCGCAATCCGGCGCGATCGCGGCCGGAATGGTGGATTGGGCTGCGCAGCGCGGCGTCGGGTTCTCCGGAATTGTCACGATCGGCGATCAGATCGATGTCGATATTGCCGACCTGCTCGACCATTTCGCGATGGATCCCAAGACCCGCGCGATCCTGCTTTATATCGAAGCCATCAAGGACGCGCGCAAGTTCATGTCGGCGGCACGGGCCGCGGCGCGCGTCAAGCCGGTCGTCGTGGTGAAGTCCGGCCGCATGGCGCAGGGTGCCAAAGCGGCGGCAACCCATACTGGCGCGCTCGCCGGCGCCGACGCCGTCTATGACGCCGCGTTCCGCCGTGCGGGCGTCCTGCGGGTCTCCGATCTGCGCGAGCTGTTCGATTGCGCCGAGACGCTCGGTCGCGTCGAACCGCCGGCGGGAAAGCGTCTCGCCATCCTCACCAATGGCGGTGGCATCGGCGTCCTGGCCGTGGATCGGTTGGTGGACCTTGGTGGAATCCCGGCGCCCATCTCCGCTGAGACGCGCAAGAGCCTCGATGCAGTGCTGCCACCGACCTGGTCCGGTGCAAATCCCGTCGACATCGTCGGTGATGCCGATGCATCGCGCTACGCTGCGGCGCTGGAGGTGCTGCTCGCAGACCCTGATAATGATGCCGTCCTTGTCCTCAACGTGCAGACCGCGATCGCCCCGGCGGCCGACATCGCCGCGACCGTGACGGAGCTCGTCGGCAAGTATCGCGAGCAGCAGCGCCGATGGGCGAAGCCCGTGCTGGCGGCTTGGGTCGGAGCCGATCAGAACATCGTTCAGGCGCTCTCCGGCGCGGGCATTCCGAATTATCCGACCGAAGATGATGCGGTGCGCGGCTTCATGCATCTCGTGCGGCATCGCGAGGTCGTGGAGGAGCTGAGCCAGGTTCCTCCCGCGATGCCCGACACGTTCGTGCCTGACGCCCGGGCTGCGAGGCAGATCGTCGCCGCTGCGATCGCGGACGGCCGCAAATGGCTCGATCCCGTCGAGATCAAGCACCTGCTCGGAGCCTATGACATCGCGATGGTACCGACCAGTGCTGCGACCGATGTCGAGCAGGCCGTTACCTACGCCAGCGAGATGTTCGCGCAAGGCGTCACAGTCGTGCTGAAGATCATGTCGCGCGACATCGTCCACAAGTCCGACGTCGGCGGCGTCGTCCTCAATCTGACCACGCCGGAGGCCGTGCGCGCGGCTGCCACCGACATTCTCGCGCGGGCGAGGAAGCTCCGTCCCGAAGCCCGCATCGAGGGCGTTATCGTGCAGGCGATGGTCGTCAAGGCGAAGGCGCGTGAGCTGATTCTGGGTCTTGCCGACGATCCCACCTTTGGCACCGTCGTCGTCTTCGGCCGGGGCGGGACGGCGGTCGAGATCATCAACGACAAGGCACTGGCGCTTCCGCCGCTCGATCTGCAGCTCGCCCGCGACCTGATCGGCCGCACGCGCGTATCACGGCTGCTGAAGGCCTATCGCGACGTACCCGCGGTCGAGCCGGACGCCGTCGCGCTGGTGTTGGTCAAGCTCGCCCAGATGGCCGCCGACATTCCCGAGATCCGGGAATTCGACATCAACCCACTGCTTGCGGACGAGACCGGCGTGACCGCGGTCGACGCCCGCGTCGCGGTGGGGCCGCCGCAGCGCAAATTCGCCGGTTCCGGCCCGGCCAACTTCGCCGTCCGGGCCTATCCCTCGCAGTGGGAGCGCCGCCTGGCGCTCAAGGACGACTGGCGCATCTTCGTACGGCCCTTGCGTCCCGAGGACGAGCCGACCATCCACGAATTCCTGCGTCACGTCACGGCGCACGACCTCCGCCTGCGCTTCTTCGCGCCGATGAAGGAGTTCACCCACGAGTTCATCGCGCGCCTGACCCAGCTCGACTATGCGCGCGCAATGGCCTTCATCGCGTTCGACGAAGCCACCGGCGAGATGGTCGGCGTGGTCCGGCTCCATTCGGACTCGGTCTATGAGAGCGGCGAATATGCGATCCTGCTGCGGTCGGACCTCAAGGGCAGGGGACTCGGATGGGCGTTGATGCAGTTGATCATCGACTATGCGAGGTCGGAGGGGCTGAAGACCATCTCGGGTGATGTTCTCAGGGAGAACACCACAATGCTTGAGATGTGCCGCCAGCTCGGCTTCGACGTGAAGCCGGATTCGACCGAGCCCGACCTCTGTGACGTCAGGCTCAAGCTCTGAACGTTCCGATCACGAGTGCGTTTCGCGCGATGCGGCGGATTCCGTGGCCGTTTTCCGCAGACTCTTGACGATGATCGCGATCAGCGGCACCAGCACCGGCACAATCGTGCTGAGCGGATGATGCACCGCGCCTGACACCTGAGCCTGGAGCGCCCGCGCCTCGAGCTGCAAGGCTTCGATGGATGCGCCGTGAATTTCATTGGCGAGCTCGATGTCGCGGCCGGATGGAGGACGGCCGGCAACGACGAAGAGAACCGTCGCGATGGCGAAATTGACGGCGCCGAGGATGGCAGCCGCCGCAATTGCGCTCCAGATCTGGACCAGCGCGAAATAGGCCGACAGCTCCAGCATCAGGAGCCCGAATGTCGCGATCAGCGCCGCGAAGGCCCGCAGGCCGAGACCGATCAACAGATGGCGCAGCCTGATGTCCGCGATGATTCTGTCGGTACGCCACAGCACGCGCAGATGTCTAACGATACTTTCCGTATTCACCTAGTGTCTCCTCAGCATGAAGCCGACGACCACGCCGAGCGCGAAGGCCGAGGCGAGCGACGTGATCGGGCGATCCGCAATGAGATCCTGAAGCTGTTCCTGCTCGTCACTGACGGTCTCGCCGAGCTCGGCAAGCGCAGCCTTGATCTGATCGGCCAGAGCCTCGGCCCGGTCTTTCGAGCTGTCGAACATCTCTTCGCCTGCAGTGCTCAGCAGACGCGTGACGTCAACCTTCAGCGCTCGCAGTTCTTCGCTCATCCTGTCGCTGTTGAACATGGATTTGAGAACTCCCTTGAATGGAAACAACCCTAGGGCCCGGCGACCCGGCGCCCTTGATTTGCGTCAAGGGACGGCGCGCGGTCCTGGTCTTGAGACAGGTCAAACCGGCCGCCACATGCTGGCCTAGAAGTGGCGGCTGAATGGGGACCAATTGTCCCGATGAGGTGGAAGCGTGAACTCCGAACCGCTGTTGCTGGCAACGCCCTCCGGCGATGCGCTAAAGTTGCGCCCGGAAGGGCCGTGGACGGCAGCCAACGTGTCGGCGCTCGAAACGCTGTCCCGATCGGTCGGAGCGGATGTCGATCGATCCAGCGCCGTGACGCTGGACATGTCGGGCGTCAGTGCGCTCGACACGCTCGGCGCCTGGGTGTTGGAGAAGTTGTCGCGACGGGCCGCATCATCCGGCAGATCGGCCGAATTCGTCGGCGTTGCCGATCATTTCAGCGGCCTGATGGACGAGGTGCGTCAGGTCAATCGCCACCCCCCGGCGGTTGCGGCCGCGCCAAACCCGGTCCTGCTCAGGCTCGGCGATCTCGGCAAATCCACGGTTGGCGCGCGCGAAGACGTCACGATCTTTCTTCAAATGCTGGGTGCATTGTTCATCGCCGTGATCGGCGTGCTGCGCCGGCCACGCTCGCTGCGGCTGACATCGCTTGTCTATCAGCTCTACCGGATCGGCTGGCAGGCCATTCCGATCGTCGTTCTCATTACCTTCCTGATCGGTGCCATCATCGCCCAGCAGGGGTTCTTTCATTTCCGCAGGTTCGGTGCGGAGTCCTACACTGTCGACATGGTCGGCATCCTGGTGCTGCGTGAGCTGGGTGTGCTGATCGTCGCCATCATGGTCGCCGGCCGGTCCGGGAGCGCGTACACGGCCGAGCTCGGCTCGATGAAGATGCGCGAGGAGATCGACGCGCTCTCGACCATGGGCCTCGATCCCGTCCATGTCCTGATACTGCCGCGAGTAGCAGCCCTCGTCATCGCGCTGCCGATCCTCGCGTTCATTGGGGCGGTTGCGGCGCTCTATGGCGGAGGGCTGGTCGCACAATTCTACGGCGGCATGGCACCGGCGATCTACATCGCGCGGCTGCATGAGGCCATCTCCGTCACCCATTTCGAGGTCGGCATCCTGAAGGCGCCCTTCATGGCTCTGGTGATCGGGATCGTCGCCTGCAGCGAAGGATTGCGCGTGAAGGGCAGCGCGGAATCGCTCGGGCGGCAGACGACCACGTCGGTGGTGAAGTCGATCTTCCTGGTGATCGTGCTCGACGGCCTGTTCGCGATCTTCTTTGCTTCGATCGGAATGTGAAGATGGACGAATCGCAAGAGGTATTCGCGATCCGCGTTCGCGACCTCGTGGTCGGCTTCGGCCGCCAGACCGTGCTCGACCATCTGTCGCTCGACGTCCGCCGAGGCGAGATCCTCGGGCTCGTTGGCGCGTCCGGCGGCGGCAAATCGGTCTTGATGCGCACCATCATTGGCCTCATCCCGCGCCAGGGCGGGAGCATCGAGGTCATGGGACGGCCGATCGGTGGTCGCACCGAAGGCGCGGCCACGACGTGGGGCATTTTGTTCCAGCAAGGTGCGCTGTTCTCCTCGCTGACGGTTCGTCAAAACGTGCAGTTTCCGCTCCGCGAAAATCTCGTGCTGTCGCAGGAGCTGATGGACGAGATCGCGATCGCCAAGCTCGAGATGGTCGGGTTGCGGGCGCAGGACGCCGACAAATATCCGTCGGAGCTCTCGGGCGGCATGACCAAGCGCGTGGCACTGGCCCGCGCACTCGCGCTC